>ONTY01000094.1 GCA_900320815.1 uncultured Pseudomonadota bacterium | reverse complement strand
ATCCTGTCGCGATGGCACTGCATGGCTTTTTTTCCTTACCATTTTGTCTGGCTGTGGCGGGTGCTATAGTAGCGTGGTTTATGTATGTACAGGAGTCTGCTGCAAAGGCTGCACGTCAGTTTTTTATGCGTATTGGTGTTTTCCAAGTACTTGAACACAAATATTTTATTGATTGGTTCAATGAAAATATTATTGCCAAGGGGGCGCGCCTGCTGGGAAGGAGCTTATGGACGGCAGGAGACCGCAGCTTAATTGACGGCCTGTTCGTTGATGGTTCATGGAAGTTGACTGCTTGTATTTCTGCGGGTGTACGTCGTCTACAAACTGGTTGCCTTTATCATTATATCATGGCAATGATTTTCGGAGTGCTTATTTTTATGACGTATTTCGTCTGGTTTAGTCGGTGAAAGGATGCCGTAAATGGGGTGCTTGAGCCTTGCCATCTGGCTGCCGATTGTTTTCGGTGTGATGGTGCTGCTGCTTGGTAAAGAAAACCAGGTGCAGTTGGTGCGTTGGCTTGCGCTTGCTGGTGCGCTGTTGAGCTTTGCTGTCACTGTTCCACTCTATGCAAGATTTAAGTATGGTACAGCAGAGATGCAGTTTGTGGAAAAGACGTTGTGGATTGAACGGTACAATATCTACTATCACTTGGGTGTAGATGGTATTTCACTATGGTTTATTTTGCTGACCGCATTTATTACTGTTATCGTTGTGATTGCGGGCTGGCAAGGAATTCAGAAAAATTTTCATCAGTACATGGCGGCATTTTTGGTGCTATCAGGTTTGATGGTTGGTGTGTTTGCTGCGTTGGATGGATTACTGTTCTATATATTTTTTGAAGCTACGCTAATACCAATGTACCTTATCATAGGAATGTGGGGTGGGGCGAACAGAATTTATGCGGCTTTCAAATTTTTTCTTTATACTCTGCTTGGCTCCTTATTGACTTTGGTGGCGTTTACTTATCTCTATACCAAAGCAGGGAGCTTTAACATCCAAGCCTGGCAAGCGTTGCCACTGCCTGCTACGGCACAGAGTTTGCTGTTCTTTGCTTTGTTTGCAGCTTTTGCAGTTAAGGTGCCGATGTGGCCGGTACATACTTGGCTACCAGATGTACACGTGGAGGCACCTACGGGTGGATCAGCGGTGCTGGCTGCTATCATGTTGAAGTTGGGAGCGTATGGTTTTGTAAGGTTTTCGCTGCCAGTGCTTCCAGATGCTTCGCGCCAATGGGCTTGGCTGATGATTGCATTTTCATTGATAGCTGTCATTTATATTGGCTTAGTGGCACTGGTGCAGACTGATATGAAAAAGCTGGTGGCGTATTCATCGGTCGCGCATATGGGCTTTGTGACTCTTGGGTTCTTTATTTTCAGCAGTCTTGGGGTAACGGGAGCTTTACTGCAGATGATTTCGCATGGTTTTGTTTCAGCTGCCATGTTCTTGTGTATCGGTGTGTTGTATGACCGTATGCACACGCGAGAAATTGCAGCGTACGGCGGCGTAGTGAACACTATGCCGCGCTTTGCGACATTTGCTATGCTTTTCTACATGGCGAACTGTGGGCTGCCTGGAACGGCAGGTTTTGTTGGGGAATGGACGGTCATCCTTGGTGCAGTAAAATATAATTTCTGGATAGGATTGCTGGCAGCGACGGCGCTAATATGGGGCGCTGGATATTCGTTATGGATGTTCAAACGTATATATTTTGGTGTAGTGGCAAATGAACATGTAGGGGCACTCAAGGACGTTAGTGCACGCGAGTGCCTGGTGTTGGCTGTACTGGCGATAGCAGTGTTGGGGATGGGGCTGTACCCCAAGCCATTTGCAGAGGCAATGGACGCATCAGTTGCCCATTTGCTTGAACAGGCTACACATTCCAAGTTGAATTGAGGGCTGCACGATGATTGCTGCGTCCAGTTGGGTTTCAATTTATCCTGAAATCGTGCTTCTTTTCCTGGCTTGCGTTGTGACGCTGGCAGATTTGTTGGATACTGGCAGGGAACGTGCAATAGCTCAAGTGCTTTCGCTGCTGACCTTGGCGGGGCTGGCTGTTCTTACTGCTGTATATGCGCTTGAAGGGAAAGTCTTGCATGGCTTTTCCGGCACAGTCGTGAGTGGACCGTTGGAAAACTGGCTGAAATGTTTTTCGGCACTTTCTATGCTGTTGACTTTTGTATATGGGCGCGGTTATGTGATGCAGCGCGGTATGCTGCGCGGTGGCGAGTGGTATGTGCTTGGATTGCTGGCACTGCTTGGTATTTTGCCCTTGTGGCGCTGCGTCGTGATAATGTGGCAGCTATTGAAGCGGCGATGAAATACTTTGTGCTGGGTTCAGTAGCATCGGGTTTTCTGCTGTATGGCATGTCCATGCTTTATGGTGCCACAGGCACTTTGGGTGTCAATGGTGTATTGGCGGCAGCCGCTGCCAGTAGTGCCAATATGAAGGTACTATCACTTGGCCTCGTATTTATAGTTGCTGGATTAGCATTCAAAATAGGTGCGGCGCCGTTTCATATGTGGGTGCCGGATGTGTACCAAGGAGCGCCTACGGCTGTTTCCCTGCTTATTGGCACGGCTCCTAAGTTGGCAGCTTATGCTTTGATGATACGCCTGCTGGTGCAGGGGCTTTTGCCACTGGCGCCAGATTGGCAACAGATGCTGGTATTGTTGGCTGTGGCATCGCTTCTGATCGGAAATTTGGCTGCTATTGTGCAGACAAACATTAAGCGGATGCTGGCGTATTCAACCATTTCGCATATGGGGTTTGTGCTGATGGGAATACTATCCGGAGCAACTGCCGCTCAGGCGAACGCGGCAACAAATGCTTATAGCTCGGCCATGTTTTATATGGTGACGTATGTACTGACAACGCTTGTGAGTTTCGGTATGATTTTGTTGTTGTCGCGGGACGATTTTGAAAGTGAGGAAATAGTCGACTTTGCAGGCCTCAACCAACGGGCACCGTTGTACGCTGGTATCATGGCAGCTTGCATGTTTTCTTTGGCGGGCTTGCCACCTTTGGTTGGCTTCCAGTCAAAATTATTGGTGCTGCAGGCATTGCTTGCCATGGGGTTGCCAGCATATACGATGCTGGCGGTATTTGCTGCGCTGATTTCTGTGGTGGCAGCGTTTTATTATCTACGGGTTGTGAAGATTATGTATTTTGATGAAGCGCCGGCTGAGGTGGGAGCTATTGAAGCGCCGCTGGGTATGCGAGCGTTACTTTCACTCAATGGTGCCGCATTGCTGCTGCTGGGCATATTGCCTGGTGGCTTGATGGCTTTGTGCAGCAAGGCAATTGCTCAGATGCTCCAATCCTGATGAAGCAAAGTGTGTTGTTCGCCTTGCTGGCAGTGCTGGCGTTTATTGCTGCCAATATCCCTTTTTTCAATCATCACGTGCTGGGCATTTTTCCCCGGCCGGAGGGGAGAAAGAAACATTTGTATTGTCGGCTACTTGAATTATTGTTCTTGTATGGTGTAACAGGTGCGGTGGGGTTGTGGATGGAGCAGAAACTTGGTCAGCGTCATCCGCAAGGTTGGGAGTTTTATGCAGCCAGTGCGGCACTGTTCCTTGCGCTAGCTTTCCCAGGGTTTATATACAGATATTTATGGCGGCGTGATTGAATGTAGTAATCAGATGTTCTCTAATAGGCGGTATTTTTAGGCGATATTTTATTTATGAATATTCCTGAGAGTGATGATCTGCGTGAGGTATGTACCACATCTAGTGACTTGGTGTGTGGGCGTCTGTTGAATGTTTTTCGCGATGAAGTGCGGTTGCCAAATGGACGATTATCGCAGCGCGAATATATACGCCATCCGGGCGCCGTTATGGTTGTACCGTTGTTGGGGGCGGGTGATGCGCTGCGTGTCGTGCTCGAATACCAGTTTCGTTATCCTATTGGCCATGCGCTGATTGAGTTCCCAGCAGGGAAACTTGACCCGGGGGAGCCGTCGCTGGCGTGTGCGCAGCGTGAATTGCGAGAAGAAACCGGTTATACTGCAAGTTACTGGGCACGCGCCGGGCAATTACACCCGACTGTGGCCTATTCCACGGAAAGTATTGATATTTGGTTTGCGCGTGATTTGCACAGCGGGACGCAATCGCTGGATGCTGGGGAGTTTCTGCAAGTATTTACTGCTGCACCAGGGGAATTGTTTGCGGCTTGCGCGGCTGGCGAAGTCACGGATGCCAAAACCCTCATTGGCGTACTGTGGTTGCAAAACTTGCTGAGTGGCGCTTGGCAGCTTGATTGGCAACAGTTGTGAAAGTATTTAACCTCCGCTGCGGGTACGGCCACAGTTTTGAAGGCTGGTTTGCCACAGAAGAAGATTTTCAAAACCAGAGCGAGCGCGGTATTCTCGAGTGCCCCATGTGCAGCAGTGCTGACGTTGTGCGTATGCCCAGCGCACCGCGCCTAAATCTTGGTGCTTCGCCTGCCGAACGAGCTGCTACCGCTATGTCCGAAGACATACAAGCTGCATGGCTGCGTTTGGCGCGACATGTGTTTGAGAATAGCGAAGATGTAGGCCGTCAGTTTACTGAAGAGGCACGCCGTATTCATTATGGTGAGGCAGCGCATCGCGCCATCCGAGGGCAGGCTACGCTGCAACAAACCAGAGATTTGCTGGATGAAGGTATTTCAGTTATGCCGCTGCCCGTACCTGCGGGATTTACAGGGAATCTCCAATAAAAGTTTTTGCAGTGACGGTTAGCGACGTGCAAACGGAAAGATGTCCTCCAGCTCATACACTTCTGGGAGGATATAGACTACGCCGGTTTTACTGCGGAACAGCGGTGCGAGGTATTGGTCGTAAAACGATGCTGGGACGTTGATGCAGCCATATGAGATGCGGCGCTGTGAGATAATGCCGGAGGCAACACGTTGGTGGCGGCGTTCGCCGGCGATATTACGTACGCGGTGCATGGAGAGACCGCTGTCATAATCAAGCCAGATGATGTCGTCGCCATTCAGATTGACGCCTTCTTCAGTGATAAAACGGCCTGCTGGGGTGATTTTGTCGCTACGCCGGAATTTGCTGAATGCGCGTTGCCCCAGGCCGGAGGGGGCGTCGTCGCCAATGGCTTGGCCAAGCAGCACGGGAGAGTTGGCAAGTGGCTGGCCGCGCGGGGTGAAAACCCACAGGCGCGCACCGCTTTTGTCTAGGATGGCGAAGTGCTTGTTTGAGGCGTCGGCGCTGCGGTAGACGGCGTCAGCCAGCAGCCAGACGTCTGAGGGCGGAGTTTCTTGTGCGTGGGCGGCGCACAAAAACAGGGCGAGGGTGACAGCAGTGATGTATCGGGAAAAGGGCATGGGAAAAGACTCTTTCGTGTGTTGGGGCGCTTGGGTGAGAGGGAGAATTATGTGCTGCGGGGAAGATGGAGACAGTCGATATACCAAGTGATAAGCTCGTATGCTTCCCGCATGTTACGCGGGAATTAAGATAATACCTATGATAGTAGAGAGCATTGTAAAGAGTATTACTTCATCGCCTGTGCTATTTGCTGCTAAGCAGGAATGATGTGCTTGGGTATTTTCATGTGTCATTGCCTGCTTGTGGGTTTGCCCAAGCTGCGAAGTACGTCACGCACAAGATGCACGCGGGCAGCAGCGTCTGGGAGCGCGCGCTCGATACGTAGCTTGTCGTTGCCGGCGAGTTTGATATGGCGGTTTTTCTGGATAAGATTAATAATAGCCATGCCATCGATGGGTGGATTGGGTTTGAAACTGATGCTGATGGCGGCAGGAGAAGCGTCAATTTTCAATACGCCATAGTTTTTGCCCAGGCACCGCAGGCGATGCACTTCAATGAGTGCCTGAGCGGGCGGCGGTAGTTTGCCGAAACGATCCACGAGTTCTTCCAGCAGCACGTCAATTTCTTTGTTGTTCTGTGTGCAGGCGAGTTTTTTGTAAAATGACAGACGCAGTTGCACATCGCCACAATAATCGGTGGGCAGCAGCGTGGGGGTGTGAAGATTGACGTCGACAGCGGCCTGCATGGGAGCGAGTAAATCGGGCTCGCGTCCTGATTTGAGGGCACGCACGGCTTCGGCGAGCATGTCGCTGTAGAGCTGAAAACCTACTTCCATCATATTGCCGCTTTGGTGTTCGCCCAGCACTTCGCCAGCGCCGCGTATTTCCAGGTCGTGCATGGCGAGATAAAAGCCGCTACCTAGTTCCTGCATTTGTCCAATGGCTTCCAGCCGTTGGCTGGCGCGGCGTGGCAGTGCGTCAAGTTCAGGCACGAGCAAATAGGCATAGGCCTGATGATGGCTGCGACCCACGCGCCCGCGCAATTGGTGCAGTTGCGCCAGACCAAATTTATCGGCGCGGCTGATGATAATGGTGTTGGCGCTGGGCACATCAATGCCGGTTTCAATAATGGTGGAGCACAGCAACACGCTGAAACGCTGGGCGACAAAGTCGCGCATGACGCGCTCCAGTTCGCGCTCAGGCATTTGTCCGTGCGCCACGGAAATGCGCGCTTCGGGCAGCAGAGCCTGCAGCGCCTCGCGGCGCTTTTCTATGGTGTCGACGTCGTTGTGTAGGAAATAAATTTGCCCACCGCGCCCGAGTTCGCGCAACACCGCTTCGCGGATGGTGCCGGCGTTTTCGCTGCGTACAAAAGTTTTGATGGCCAGACGGCGCTGCGGAGCGGTGGCAATCACGCTCAATTCACGCAAGCCCTCCAGCGCCATGCCCAAGGTACGCGGGATAGGGGTGGCGGTGAGGGTGAGTACGTCAACTTCGGCGCGCATTTGTTTCATGCGCTCTTTGTGGCGCACGCCAAAGCGGTGTTCTTCGTCAATGATGAGCAGGCCAAGGTCTTTAAAATGTGTTTTTTCGCTGAGCAGTTTATGTGTACCGACAACAATATCAATGGCACCGCTGGCCAGACCTTCCAGTGCAGCTTTGGATTCTTTGGCGCTGCGAAAGCGGCTCAATTCGGCAATGCGTATGGGCCAGTCGGCAAAACGTTCGATAAGGCTGTGATAATGCTGTTCTGCGAGTAAGGTGGTGGGCGCAAGGAGTGCCACCTGGCGCCCGTTTGAAGCGGCAATAAAGGCAGCGCGCAGTGCGACTTCGGTTTTGCCAAAACCCACATCACCGCATACCAATCTGTCCATGGGCTGCGGGGAAATCATGTCTTGCACCACGGCATTAATGGCGGCACGCTGGTCAGGGGTTTCTTCAAAGCCAAAGCCAGCGGCAAAACGCTCATATTCTGCGCTGTCCAGGCGGAAGGCGTGTCCGGCACGGGCGGCTCGGCTGGCGTAGATGCCCAGCAACTCGGCAGCGGTGTCGCGCACCTGGCTTGCGGCGCGGCGGCGCGCTTTTTCCCATTGGCCGCTGCCGAGACGGTGCAGCGGTGCTTCGTCGCTGGCGACGCCGGTGTAGCGGCCAATTAAATGAAGCTGGCTGACAGGCACATAGAGCATGGCTTGCCCGGCATATTCAAGTTGCAAGAACTCTTGCGGCTCTCCTGTGCCTGGGTCCATATTTATCAGCCCCCGGTAGCGGCCAATGCCGTAATTGGTGTGGACGACGGGGTCGCCTTCGCGCAGTTCGCTCAAATCGCGCACGAGTGCGTCGACGTTGCTGGCTTTTTCCTGCCGCCGGCGGCGGCGTGCGCTGCCGGCGGCAGCAAAAAGCTCGGTTTCGGTAATGAAATCAATGTCGCTTTCCACCCAGGAAAAGCCTTGCGCTAGCGCACCACAAATAATGCCAAACGGCTCGGTGCTGTTTTGAAACTCTTCCAGTGTGTCAAAAGCGGGAGGATTCAGGGAGCTGGCGCGCAGAAAATCAAGCAGGCTTTCACGCCGCCCCAGAGTTTCGGCAACAATGAGGGCGCGGGCGCCTTCGCGCTGGCGTGCGCGTAAATGCTCGTGCAGACGCTGCAGGGGGTCGGTGGCGCTGCGCTGTGCACGAATATCGGGCAGGGTTTGGGCAAAGGTGCCATATTCATGCTCTGCTGCGCCGCGCAGCGCGAGGCAGGGATAGGGTTTGGCTGCAAGGTAAAAATCTTCGCTATTCAAAAAGAGTGCGTGCGGTTCCAAAACCGGGCGCTGCGGGTCGGTGGCGGCAATGCGCCATCGTTCGCGTGTGTCCTGGGCAAAGCGGGAAAATGCCACTTCTACCTCGCCGTGCAGCACGAGGGTAAGGGTGGCGCCGGTTTTTTCGTCAGCGTGTGCAGCATCCAGATAATCAAACACGCTGGCGGTGGTATCAAAAAAGAGTGGCAGATAGTATTCAATGCCGGCGCCGGCGACGCCGTTGCCCATATCTTTATACATATGGCAGCGCGTGGGGTCGCCTTCAAACACTTCGCGCCAGCGGTGGCGGAATTTGGCGCGCGCTTCGTCGGTCATGGGAAACTCGCGCCCGGGCAGCAGTCGCATTTCGGGCACGGTGTGCAGGCTGCGTTGCGTGTCGGGGTCAAAGGCACGGATGGAATCGATTTCGTCG
>ONTY01000095.1:900-7108 GCA_900320815.1 uncultured Pseudomonadota bacterium | reverse complement strand
GCAAACCTCTTGTCATCATGGGCGCGCATTATTCCAGCGCCTAGCAGGGGCGTGGAATAGGGCACAATTTCTCGCTGGCTTTCAGGCGCCGGAACTGCCCGCAGCGCCGCTGTTTTTCACATTCACGCGAAGGAAAGAATTCCCAAGATGCTCATTGGTGTGCCTGCCGAGACGATGCCCGGCGAAAACCGTGTTGCCGCTACCCCGGAGACGGTCAAAAAACTCGTGGCGCAAGGCCATCAGGTGCAGGTGCAGGCCGGCGCCGGTCTGCGTGCCAGCGCCACGGACGAGGCGTACAGCGCCGCTGGCGCCACCATCGTGGATGCCGCCGCTGCCCTGGGCAGCGAGCTGGTGCTCAAAGTCCGCAGCCCTTCGGCGGCGGAACTCAAACAAATGAACAAGGGCGCCGTGCTCTGCGGCATGCTCGAGCCCTTCAACACCGAGGGTCTGAAACGCATCGCCGAGGCGGGACTGACCGCCTTTGCGCTGGAAGCGGCGCCGCGCACCACGCGCGCGCAGAGCATGGACGTGCTCTCCAGCCAGGCGAACATTGCCGGCTACAAGGCAGTGCTCATGGCCGCTGACCGCTACACGCGCTTTTTCCCCATGCTGATGACGGCGGCGGGCACCGTGAAGGCGGCGCGCGTGGTGGTGCTGGGCGTGGGCGTGGCGGGGCTGCAGGCCATTGCCACAGCCAAGCGCCTGGGCGCTGTGATTGAGGCCAGCGACGTGCGCCCGAGTGTGAAAGAGCAGGTGCAGTCGCTGGGCGCGAAGTTCATCGACGTGCCCTACGAGACCGACGAAGAGCGCGAAACCGCCGAAGGCGTTGGCGGCTACGCACGCCCCATGCCCCAGTCGTGGCTGGACCGCCAGAAGGTGGAAGTGGCCAAGCGCGTGGCGCAGGCGAATGTGGTGATTTCCACCGCGCTCATCCCGGGTCGTGCCGCGCCCGTGCTCATTACCGAGGAGATGGTCAAGTCCATGCAGCCTGGCTCTGTCATCGTGGACATGGCTGCCGGCAAGGGCGAGCCGGGTCCCAGCGGCGCGCCGGGCGGCAACTGCCCGCTCACACAGGCCGACAAGACGGTGGTGGAGCATGGTGTGACCATCATCGGCGAGACCAACCTGGCCTCGCTTGTGGCCTCCGACGCTTCCACGCTCTATGCGCGCAACGTGCTTGACTTCCTCAAGCTCGTGCTGCCCAAGGGCGAGCCGTTCAAGATTGACAAGGCGGACGACATCGTCGCTGCCTGCCTTGTGGCGCAGGACGGCGCCGTGCTGCGCGCCTGAACCTATTCCATCTCTTTATGAACGCGATACCGACCAAACTTGCCGCGCTGCTGACCGCTGCTGTGCTGGCTGGCTGCGCCACATGGGGCACCAAGTTGGACGAGGCCGCAGCCCAGGAAGGTGACGTCGCTGCCGAAGCTGACGCTGAAAAAAGCGCCATCCGCGACACCGTTGCCGCTGAGGCCGAGGCTGCCGCTGCTGGTGCCGATGAAACGGCGGTTGAAGCAGAAGAGGCTGCCAAGGCTGCGGCGCAGGCCGAAGAAGCTGCCAAGGCTGCGGCGCAGGCAGAAGCTGCGGCGCAAGCCGCCGCGCAGGCCAAGATTGATGCCATTGCCGCAGCAGTGCCCGCCATTTGCGCGCCTGCTGCCAGTGTGGGTGTGTGGCACGACCTTGGTGTGGGACTGGCGCCGTGGCTGGCAGGCGATGCGCCCGTGCCTGCCGCCGAGGCGCCCACGCGCGCCGCCGGGCTGCGGCGCACTGATGGGCGCTGGCTGGCCATCATCGTGGTGCAGAGCGCGCCGTCGGGCAGTGCTGCGTGCGCTGCGCCAAGCAGCCTGCACGTGCCCACCAAAGGCTCCGGCTGCCTGCGGATGCGCCGCGATATGGACTTTGACCAGTACATGCAGCGCCAGCACGCTGTGCTCTGGCAATGGCTGCGCCGCCGCAACCTGGAAGGGTTGCCGCGCGCCTGGGTGGCGCACCGCGAACCGGGTGCGCTGCTGGAAGCGCACGCGCTCATTGACCCCATGCTGCTGGAGGCTGTCACGCGCAGCAATGAAGACTTTTTGCGCGCCGGCCAGCCAGGACTGGATTGGGCGCAGCGTTTTGCCACTGCCGTGCGCGCTGCCGCAGGTGGCGAGCAGTTGTGCGTGCCGCCGCTGCCCTTTTCCACTACGCAAACGGAGGACGCGCCAGTGGAGTTGGCGCCGCAGCCCGTGGATGTTGTGCCCGTTGCCACGCAAGTGCAGCCGCCACCCTTGCCACCGCCGCCGCCGCGGCGCGACCGCCAGTGAAGGCATACCCTTTTGACTCGAGGAAAGAGAAATCATGGAAAGCGTTTCCCCAACCCTTATCAACCTGACCATCTTCGTGTTGGCGATTTACGTTGGCTACCACGTTGTGTGGAACGTCACCCCGGCGCTGCACACCCCGCTGATGGCTGTCACCAACGCCGTAAGCGCCATCGTTGTTGTCGGCGCCATGCTCGCCGCTGCCAACACCACCACCGCCTTCTCCAAGCTGATGGGTGTCGTCGCTGTGGCGCTGGCCGCTGTGAACATTTTTGGCGGCTTTCTCGTGACGCAGCGCATGCTGGAAATGTTCAAGAAAAAAGAACGCCCGGCGGCCAAGAAAGACGGCGCTGCTGACGCTAAAGAAGGAGAGTGACCATGAGCGTGAATGAAGCCATCCTTGCCTACCTTGTGGCCAGCGTCTGCTTTATCCAGGCGCTCAAGGGTCTCTCGCACCCCACGACTGCGATACGCGGCAACATCTTTGGCATGGTGGGCATGACGATTGCCGTGCTCACCACCTTCTTCATGATTGGCGACGCCGCCCCAGCCACCCAGGCAGCGGGCATGGCGTGGGTCATGGTCGGGCTGACGGCAGGCGGCATCTATGGTGCGCGCCGTGCCAAGACCGTCGAGATGACCAAGATGCCTGAACTCGTCGCCTTCTTCCACAGCATGATTGGCTTGGCGGCGGTGTTCATTGCCGCAGCCACCGTAGGCGAGCCGTCAGCGTTTGGCATCGGCGCAGGCATGGGCGACATCCCCAGCGGCAACCGCATTGAACTGGCGCTTGGCGCCTTCATTGGTGCGGTGACGTTCAGCGGCTCGGTGATTGCCTGGGGCAAGCTCTCAGGGCGCTCCAAATTCCGCCTGTTCCAGGGCGCGCCCGTCATCTTCGCCGGCCAGCACTGGCTCAACCTGGCGCTTGGCGTGCTCTCGCTGTTGTTCATATTCCTGTTCTGGAAATCGCAAAGCACCGCTGCCTTTGTGTTTGTGTGCTTGCTGGGCTTCATCGTTGGTGTGACGCTCATCATCCCCATCGGTGGTGCGGACATGCCTGTGGTCGTGAGCATGCTCAACAGCTACTCCGGCTGGGCGGCAGCGGGCATCGGCTTTAGCCTGGAAAACAACATGCTCATCATCGCTGGCTCGCTGGTGGGCAGCTCTGGCGCCATTCTCAGCTACATCATGTGCCGCGCGATGAACCGCTCATTCTTCAACGTTATCTTGGGCGGCATTGGTGGCGAAAGCAACGCCGCCGCTGGCGGCAAAGAGCATCGCGCCGTCAAGAGCGGCAGCGCCGACGACGCCGCCTTTGTGCTTGGCAACGCCGACAGCGTCATCATCGTCCCCGGCTACGGGCTGGCGGTGGCGCGTGCGCAGCACGCTGTCAAGGAAATGGTGGACAAGCTCACCGCGCGCGGCGTGGACGTGCGCTACGCCATCCACCCCGTCGCTGGCCGTATGCCCGGGCACATGAACGTGCTGCTCGCTGAGGCCGAAGTGCCCTACGACCAAGTCTTTGAGATGGAAGACATCAACGGCGAGTTCGGTCAGGCGGACGTGGCCATCATCCTCGGCGCCAACGACGTGGTCAACCCGGCGGCGCTGCAAAAGGGCAGCCCGATTTACGGCATGCCCATTCTGGAAGCACACAAGGCGCGCACCGTCATCGTCAACAAACGCAGCATGGCCACCGGCTACGCCGGACTGGACAACGAGCTGTTCTACATGGACAAGACCATGATGGTCTTCGGCGACGCCAAGAAAGTGGTGGAAGAAATCAGCAAGGCGCTGGAAGAGTAAACACGCGCCGCCCCGCCAGGCACCTGCCCGGCGGGGCGTTTTTTGTGTTCATTCACTCACACTGCTACATACTGCCATTGAACACATGTCATTGCCGGCAGCATAAGCCGGAAGTCAGCATATACCAACAAGGGCGCAATGAATTGCGCCCTCTACATCTTCGGCATTTCATCCGTAGGGGCGCGATTCATCGCGCCCGTATTCAAGCGCACAAAAAAAGCACCCACAAGGGGCGCCCCGTTAGCATACTGCTGCAAACAAGTATTCATTGCCGGCTCATGTTGCCGGCAATGAAACAATACCAGTGCAATCACTGCATCGGCTAGTGGCGGTCAATCTCCACGTCGTACTCGACGCCGTTCCATTCCTTTTCCACGGAAATTTCCAGCACCAAATTTCCGCGCACCAAATCCACCTCCACCTCGTGCCCCTTGTCCTCGCTCTTGAACACGCGATAGCCGTGCTGCTCGGCGCGCGCGCGCGCCTGTTGCGCCAGCGCCTGCACATTGCCATTCGGCAGGTGATATTTGACGCCAAAATCCCCATCCATTTCCTGCTTGACCTTTACCAGCGTCCCGCCCGGCGGCACAAAAACCTCTGGCGGGATATTGGGCGCTGCCAACTGCGCCATGCAGGGCAGGGCAACAAGCGCCGCAGCAGTGGCGGTGAGAGTGAAAAGACGGCGTTTCATGGCTTTTTCCTCCAAAAAGTGCCCGCCACAACCGGCAGGCTGACGCGCGCACTGTATGCCCGGTAGCTAAACCGGAGGTGAACGCCATGCCCATTCCTGCACAATCGTCCCATGAACAAAGCACGAATTGAGCAATTTTTCGCCACGCTGCAGGCAGCCAACCCGCAGCCCGAGAGCGAATTGCACTGGCACAACCCTTTTGAATTGCTCGTGGCCGTCATTCTCTCGGCGCAGGCAACTGACGCTGGCGTCAATCGCGCCACCCCCGCGCTTTTTGCCGCCGCTCCCACGCCGCAAAAAATGGCGGCGCTGGGTATTGAGGGCATTGAGTCATACATTAAAACCATTGGCCTGTTTCACAACAAAGCGCGCCATCTATACGCTGCCAGCCAAATACTCATAGAGCAACACGGCGGGCAGGTGCCGCGCACGCGCGAGGCGTTGGAAGCGTTGCCCGGCGTAGGCCGAAAAACCTCCAACGTTATATTGAATGTCGCCTTTGGCGAGCCAACTATTGCGGTGGATACTCACGTTTTCCGCGTCAGTTGCCGCACTGGGCTGGCAGCCGGCAAAACACCGCTTGAGGTTGAAAAACGCCTGTTGCAGCGTGTGCCCCCGCACTATATGCAGCACGCACACCACTGGCTGATATTGCATGGGCGCTATATCTGCCAGGCGCGTCAGCCCCGCTGCTGGCAATGCCCAGTGGCGGAATATTGTGATTTTCAGCCTAAAACCAGCGCACCAGAAAAGAGCCGGAAAAAGGCAGCACCGTCTTAATAGACCGCCTCTGGCCGCGCGGCATTGCACAAGCGATGCTGGTCAATATCCCTCACACTCCTGGATGAGCAGCAAGAGCAAAGGGAAGTTGTCTTCCAGCAATAGATATACCCTTATGATTTATGCTGTATTGCCCGTAATTTGTGCGGGCAACCACCATATACCTAGGAAATTTGGAGGAAAGTGGTGCCTGATACAGGCTGCACGCGCCTCTTCCCCGTTATTGTGGAGAAGCGGGGAAGTATTTTGACGTCAATGATGCGTCACCAGCACCATGCATACCACAGTATTTATTTGTTGCACATAGAAGATGCGGGAAATGAAGAGCTAGCATAGTTGGTATCACGGACGCCGTGTGTGCCCGATGGCATTCCACAGGCGCGCGCCGTATTCGTCCAGCGTGCCGTTCTGCCCGCGTTCGGCCTTGCTGGATTTTTCAGAGATGCGAACAGTGTTTTCGTTGATAACGGCGACGATGTTGTTGAAATAGCCGCATTTTTGGCAGCGAAATGTGGCGGCTGAGGCAAGGTTTTCTGTGGCGTGATGCTGGCAGCGCGGGCAGGTATATTTCAGCAGGCGCTTGAGTTGCTCTTTGGCCAGTGTCCTGCCGCCCGTTTTTGTGTGGCGGCTG
>ONTY01000095.1:0-872 GCA_900320815.1 uncultured Pseudomonadota bacterium | reverse complement strand
ATGGCGAGTTCAACGTCGTCGCGCTCACAAAGCTGCATGGGAGGGCCGTTTTTTTTATATGGGTTGGGGGCGAGTTCAGGTGCGGGCAATAAGTCCCGAATCATGGCGTCGGTAAAGCCGAATTCTTCTTTGATGCGGCTTTTTGAGATGCGCTCAGGTGGTTGCTGCTGGGGAGTGTCTGGCATGGTTTTTCCCTTGCAACTGGGGTTATTTCGTTCTCACGCCGGCGAGTTTCCAGTCCCAACCCAGCGGGGCGTTGCGGCGGAAAATGTAACCACGGCTTTCGCCTTTTTTATGCGCCAGCATGTGCGACCAGTCCAGCCAGCTTGCGGTGTAGTTTTTGGCGTCTTCCTTGATGTTTTCTTTGTTTTGGGGCGTGGGTTTGCCGCTCTGAATTTGTCCGCGCACAAGCTGGCCGCTGCCAATGGCCAGCATGATGTTTTCCGGGGTGATCAGGGCATCGACCAGGGCGTCGGCGCCTTTGGCGGCAAAGGCGCTGCCGAGGGCGGCAAAGGGGTTGTTTTTTTCTTTGCCCAGTTCGGCATTGATGGCGGAGAGTGCCTGCGTTTTCAGGTTGTCACGCAGCGCGGGGTAATCAATATAGCTGGAAAGCGCCTGTACGTCTTCGGCATCGACGGCCTGTTTGATTTTGTAGAAGGTGAGGTAGGGCGAGGCGGCGAGAAAGCTGAAAAACAGCAGCGCAGCGGTGAAGATGAGTGCGAGCAGGGTTTTGATGGTTTTCATGGCGGTGTGTGCGAAAAAAACAAAACAATGTCAGGGCAGGGCGGCGGTGGCGTCCAGCAGCGCCTGGCCGTAGCGCCGCAGTTTGGCGGTGCCGATGCCGCTGATGGTGCGCAATTGTTCCAGCGTGC
>ONTY01000096.1 GCA_900320815.1 uncultured Pseudomonadota bacterium | reverse complement strand
TCGCGCTCACGCTCGTCGGCCAGCCGCTCATCGTCTTCTTGTGCGGCGCTGGGACCAGCCGACGCCGTTTGCACGGGCGGCGGCGCCGCTTTGCTGCGCAGCGCCGCATTGGGGTCTTTGTTGTGGTCAATGGCTTCACGCCCGGCCAGACGCGAGGGATTTTTCGCCACAAACGGGTTGGGCAGGCGCGAGACGTAATACGCCACGCCCAGCGCAATGCCGAGGCCAAGCATCATGCCCAGTATCAGCCCCAGGAAGGTGCCGCCGCCTTGCTTTGCTTTGCTCATCGTGATGCAGGAGAAAAGTATGGGGGTTCACAAAAGGGTCACATCTGCTGCGGCGCCGAGACGCCCAGCAACGCCAGCCCGCCCTGCAGCACCTGCCGCACAGCGGCCAGCAGCGCCAGACGCGCGAGGCGCACCGGCTCATCGTCAACCAGCACGCGCTCGGCGTCATAGTAACTGTGGTAGGCAGAGGCCAGCGCGCGCAGGTAGAACGTCACGTCATGCGGCGCGAGCGTGGCCGCTGCCGTGGCGAGCATCTGCGGATATTCGCCCAGCACGCGCAGCAGCGCCAGCGCCGCCTCGCTTGCCAGCGGGGAAAGGTCTGCCTGCGCCAGCGCCGCCCCGTCGCCGCCCCAGGCGCGCAGCACGGAGCAGATGCGCGCGTGCGCGTACTGCACGTAATACACCGGGTTGTCGTTGTTCTTTTGCAGCGCCAGGTCCACGTCAAAGATGTAATCCGTGTCCGGCTTGCGGCTGAGCATAAAAAAGCGCACCGCATCGGCGCTGGTCCAGTCGATAAGCTCGCGCAGCGTCACATAGCTGCCCGCGCGCTTGGTGATTTTGACTTCGCGCCCGTCGCGCATCACGCGCACCATGGTGTGCAGCACATATTGCGGCCAGCCAGCGGCGATGCCCTTGCCCGCCGCCTGCAGCCCCGCGCGCACGCGCGCCACGGTGCCGTGGTGGTCGCTGCCCTGCACATTGATGGCATGGTGGTAGCCGCGCTCCCACTTGCTGAGGTGGTAGGCCACATCGGGCACAAAGTAAGTGTAGGTGCCGTCGCTCTTGCGCATGACGCGGTCCTTGTCGTCGCCATACGCGCTGGTGCGCAGCCAGAGCGCGCCGTCCTGTTCGTAGGTCTGCCCGGCGTCGGTGAGAAGCTGCACCAGCGCCTGCACGCGCCCGTCGGCGTAGAGGCTGGACTCCAGGTAATACTGGTCAAATTTCAGGCGGAACGCCTGCAAGTCCCTGTCCTGCTCGGCGCGCAGGTACGCCACGGCAAAGCGGCGCACGGCGTCGGCGTCGTCCACATCGCCGCTGGCGGTGATGTCCTGCCCGTCGGAATGCACGGTTTTTTTATCCAGAAAGTCGCGCGCAATGTCGGCGATGTAGTCGCCGTTGTAGGCATCCTCTGGCCAGTCCGGGTCGCCCGGCTTCTTCCCGCGCGCGCGCGCCTGCACCGAAATGGTGAGCTTGGCAATCTGCACACCCGCGTCGTTGTAATAAAACTCGCGGTGCACCTGCCAGCCCTGCGTGGCGAGCAGATTGCTGATGGCGTCCCCCAGCGCCGCCTGCCGCCCGTGCCCCACGTGCAGTGGCCCGGTCGGGTTGGCGCTGACGAACTCCACCATCACCTTGCCGCGCGGCTCGCTGGATATGCCATACGCCGCGCCCTGCGCCAGCACCTCGCGCACCGTCTGCTGGTGCGCTTCGGGTTTGAGGCGGATGTTCAAAAAACCGGGGCCGGCCAGTTCCAGCGCCTGCACCCATTGCTGGAAGGCGGGCGTGGCCAACAGCCGCTCGCGCAACTGCTCGCCAATGGCGCGCGGATTGGTTTTGAGAGGCTTGGCAAGCTGCATCGCCGCCGTGCACGCCAGGTCGCCGTGCGCCGCTTGGCGCGGCTTTTCAAACGCGGTGCGCGCTCCGGCGCCGGGGGCAAGCTGCTCCAGCTCGCCGGCAAGCGCAGCGAGCAACTGGCTGCGCACTGATGAATGTTGGTCTGTAGGCATGGGCGCAAATTTTATGCAGCGCAGCATCCATGCCGCGCGCCGCGCCTTCAGCCGCCCATGCCCACGCCGCGCGCCATGAAGACTGCCGCCAGCGGCAGCAGCGCCATGATGTGCGTGGACACCAGCAGCAGCACGCGCACCGCACGCACCCTGTCCGCTGCCGGCAGCGCCGGCAACGCCGCGCGCCAACGCGAGAGGCGCCTCGTCACCAGCGCCTGCAGCACCAGCACCACGGCAAACAGCGTCAATTTCAGGTGCAGCAGCCCGTTGGTCCAGTACAGCGCCGCGCCCCATTTGCCCAGATGCACGCGCAGCAGCCCGCTGACGAGCACCAGCGCCGCTGTCACCCAAAGCAGCGCATCCAGCCTTGATGCGCGCCGCAGCGCCGCCTCATTGAGCCACTCGCTGCGGCACAGCGCCGTCTGCGCCGACACAAACACCACCCAGCCCACAAAGGCGCTGATGTGGAAGAAAGCAAGCCAAGGTTCCAGTTCAAACATAGGGCGCGATGCTAACGGCAGTGCCAGCGCCAGCACTTGCCGGACCAGGCAAGTCATGCCAGTGTGCTGTCGTCATGCTCCGCGCCGCAGGCGCGCGATAAAGGAAAAAGCGCGCAAAAAAACCAGCGCCGCCAATGCAGGCGCTGGCTTTCTTATATTCAATGATTATCTTGTGACGTGGATGGTTGGTGTGACAATCAGCGTAAATTTGCCATCCTCATTATCGTCATTTCCATCCAATGTCATGGCCGCCGGATAATCACCCGGGCGCGTATCGGCGGGCACTTTCAGCACAAGCGCGCCATCCTCATATTCCAGCGTCATCCCGACCGAAGATTGCACGCTGTATTTGCAACTTTCGCTTTCACTGGGATTGCAGAGTGTGCCAACGCCCAATTGCTGCGCGCTTGGAGTGTCGCGCTGTTCAATTTTCAGCGTGCCACCTGCGGGAATGGTGATGCGGGCAGGCAGTGCAGCAGAATTGACCTGCGTGGCGCATGTATTCCGGAGCGAACATGTATGGGTGCCAGCAAGCGAGGCGCTCAGCTGCGCGAGCAGCACGGCAGATTCTTCGCTGATGCCGTTGCCAATATCAAAATCTGCCGCATCCGTTGTGATTTTCAAGACTGTATAGCCGCCCTTGTTGGCAAAATTTTCCAATGCCAGCAGCACTTTGCCATCTTCATCGGCCCCATCACAGCTCACATCAATACTTTCGGCAGTGCCGTTGTTTGTATTTTGAAAAGCAACGCCGTCAATGCTGGATGCCACAACCTCAGCGCGCGCAAAGCGCGTGCCAGCGGGCAGATTTTGAATATCGGGCACCGACACTTCCAAGGTGGATTGCCACTCGCTTGGGCCGCCATACCAATTACTGCCGCTGCCTATTGACTGCCAGTTGCCCGCCAGCAGCGGCAGCGCTTCAAGCACCAGCGGCTCGGCAGGGGGTGTGGGCACTGGCGTGCTGTCCTCGCCGCCCTCTCCGCCGCCACACGCGGCAAGCGTGGCAGCAGTGGCTGCGACCAAGGCAAAAGTTCCCAAAAAATCTCGTGTGTGCATGGTGCGCTCCTCCTTTCAGAGGCGTGGAAAAACTGCGAAATGCAGCGGGTGCGCCCAACCATAAGAAATGCTTGAAAAAATCATATACCCCATGCTTTATTGACACATTACTGGCTTAATCTGCCGGCAAGCAACTTATACCCATGCAAATGAGGCGCTGTTGACACATCCGTTGCACACTTTTTATACCCAGCTTTTCAATCGGGCACTACCGGCGTTTTATGCCGGCAAGAAATGGTATACCCATTGATTTGGCCGTACTGTGTGCTGCCTATACTGGCGCGCTTTTTTCACACTTTGACGAATGGAAAGGATGCCCGCCCATGCTGCTCAATGCCGATGAATGCCAGGTGGCGCTGATTGATTACCAGACAAAGCTGCTGCCCGCCATTGCCGATGGCGCCGCCGTACTGGCCGCAGCGCAACGGCTGGCGCGCATGGCCGCTCTGGTGGGCGTGCCCGTATGGGCAACGGAGCAGTGCCCGGACAAGCTCGGCGCCACGGACGACGCCTTGGCGCCGCTGGCCACGCGCATCGTGCCCAAGACGGCGTTCAGCGCCGCCGACGTGCTTGAACCCCTGCTCGCGCCCGCGCCAGCGGAAACACCCGCGCCCAAAGGCAACGCGCGCAGCCTGCCCAAACACCTGCGCAAGGCGCCGCCTGTGCCGCAGCCCGAGCGCGGCTGCATCGTCATCGCCGGCTGCGAGACGCATGTGTGCCTGCTGCAGACGGCGCTGGAGTTGCTGGATAGCGGCTGGGATGTGTGCGTGGTGCAGGACGCCTGCGGCTCACGCGACGTGCGCCAGAGGGACGCCGCGTTTGACCGCATGGCCGCCGCCGGCTGCGAATTGGTTACGGTGGAGATGGCCGGTTTTGAATGGCTGCGCACCAGCGCGCACCCGCAATTTCGCACGCTGCAGGGCATCGTCAAATAATCAATCACCCTTCAATAAAAATCACAAAAAAAACACCCCGCCCGGCAACGCAGCCCGGCGGGGTGTTGTGTTTTTGGATAGTGGGAAAAATCAGCTTCCCAGCAGCCGGCGCGAGAGCGCGGAGCTGATGCCCGGGTCGCGGTGCGGCAGGAACTCGTTCAGGCGCGGGTAGGCGGCTTCAAACAGCGGGCGCGGCCAGCGCGCGTCTTTGGCCAGATAAATGCGCCCGCCCGCTTCGCGCACGATGGCGTCCAGGCGCTCAAACAAGGTGCGGGTGCGCTCGCCGCGCTCCGGAAAGTCCAGCGCCAGCGTCACGCCGCCCATCGGGAAGCTCAGCATGCCCGCCGCCGGCATGTCGCCCATGGTCTTGAGTACGGCAAGGAATGAGCCTTGCCCCGCGCGCCCGATGGCTTTGAACATTTCGCGCACGGCTTCGCGCCCGTTTGCCATGGGCACCACGCTTTGATATTGATAAAAACCGCGCGGGCCGTAAATGCGGTTCCATTCGTGCACATTGTCCAGCGGGTAGAAAAAAGGCTCGTAATGCACGATGGAGGTTCCAGTTTTCTGCCGCTGCAACCAGTAATAGGCCATATTGAAGGCGCGCAGCGAAAGGTTGTTGATGAGCGACATGGGCGGGGTCAGCGGCACCGCCAGCTGCAAACTGCCCGGCTTTTTGCCACTGGCGCCGTCGGGCGCGTGGCGCCCGCGCATGTAAATGCCACGTGTGCCGGTTTTCCAGGCCAGGCAGTCAATCCAGGAGACGGTGTACGGCCAGTTGCCCTGCGCGGTGGCGTCGTTGATGTCAAAAAACTCATCCAGCGAGCCAAAGGGCACGTTTTCCGCTTCCAGCCACGGGCCATTGACACGGCGCATCTGCAGCGCGGCGCTGAGCATCACACCCGTCAGTCCCATGCCGCCGACGGTGGCGGCAAAAAGCTGCGCGTGCTCGCCCTCAGGCGCAATGTCAAGCACCTGCCCGTCGGTGCGCGCCAGGCGAATGCCGCGCACATGGTGCCCGAAGCTGCCGACGGCGTGGTGGCTCTTGCCGTGGATGTCGTTGGCAATGGCGCCGCCAACGGTGACGATTTGCGTGCCAGGCGTGACCGGCAGCATCCAGCCGCGCGGCACAAAGTGGCGCTGGATTTCGCGCAGCAGCACACCCGCCTCGCAGTGCAGCACGCCCGTTTCTTCGTCAAAGGAGATGAAGCGGTTCAGTGGGCGCGCCGCCCAGAGCGTGCCGCCCGGGTTCAGGCACACATCGCCATAGCTGCGCCCCATGCCGTAGGCAATGCCGGGACGGCCAGCGGCAAGCAGCGCCGGCGCCTCGTGCGGGCTGGGCAGCGGGATGTAGTGATGCGGATCGTGCGTGAGCAGCCCCCAGCTCTCAACAATGGTTTTGGCAGCGGCGTTGTTGGTGGTTTCACTCATAACAAAGGTTTCCTGCAAAAAAACGGGAGAAAAAGCGCAGCCGCGCAAACAGCCTCAGCCGCGCCGGAAGACGTAACGTTTGTCAAGCTGGTATTTGATGATGTAGCCAATCATCAAGCCAATCACGCCGCCAAGGTAGCGCATGGCGTCGGTTTTGAACGCCCATTCAAACCCCAGCTCAACACCCCAGAAAATAATCGTCGTCACCACGCCCA
>ONTY01000199.1 GCA_900320815.1 uncultured Pseudomonadota bacterium | reverse complement strand
GCGAATATGATGAAAAACTGCCCTTTTCGGACTGTGAGAGCCTGGGGTTGTATGTGCACATTCCGTTTTGCAGGCGCTTATGTAATTTCTGTCCATATTGCAAAGAGGTCTATAAAAAAGAAAAATGCGACCAGTATATTGATGCTTTGATCCGTGAAATGGCCGATTTTATGGTGGATCAGGGCTGGCTGGCTGCCGCAGAAGCTGTGGCCAGCGCGGCGCTTGCCGCTGCTTTTGGGGTGGCAGCACTGGCAGCGGGCGCAGCTTCTTTGGCCGCTGCACTGGCTGGCGCTGGTGCGGCGGAGGCTGGCCGGCTGGCCGCAGCAGATTTGGCTGCTGCACTGGCGGCACTGGCTGCTGCACTGGCAGTGGAGGGGAAGCCGCCTTTGGGAAGTTTGCGATTTTTGTCAAAGGAGGAGACGCGCTCTTCGCCCTGCTTCAGGATGACGGCGCTGGCAAGGCCGCGGTACCACCACTGGCCGTCTTCGCGTATCCATTCTTCGTCAAAGTGGTTGGTGAGCAGGGGATAGGCGTGGGCAAAGCCGGGCGCCATGTTCTGTGTGACCAGGCGGATGAAGGCGGCGCAGCGCCCAGAGATGCACTTGACGCGCTGCACTTGGGCTTCTTTCCATACACCACCGCTGCCGAACCGCTGTTTGTAGTCCTGCTGCTTGACGCTTTCGCGCTCGGCGGGGGTGAGGTAGGTCCAGGCACTTTCGAAGTCGCGGGCGATGAGGGCGTCCCAGCGCGCTTGGGCGCGCTGCTGCACGGCTTCTTCGGGGGTGGCGGGCTGGGTGGTGCAGGCGGGCAGCAGGGCAGCGGCCAGCAGCAGCGCGGGCAGCGCCGGCAGCAGCGCCGCAAAGGGCCAGGCGCGGGCTGTGCCACGGGCGCGAACCCGAGCGCCTCTGGCGCTTTTGGCGCTGCTGCTGGCGCTGAACAGTGTGGCGCCGCCGGCGGCTTTGGGGGCGCGCAGGCGGGCGCTGGCGTTGGCTTGTTTTTTCAGGGGGTTGAAGGTGGCGCTCCACGAGAGGGAGGGGAGCGCGGCGCGGCGCGCGGGGCGCAGCAGGGCGCGTATGGCTGGGGGGGTGCGGAGGGGCATGGGGAGGGAACTCCTTGTGGTGTGTGGCTTTCAAAAAGGAAGATGGCGCCGCCCGTTTCCCCACGGGCGGCGTGGGTGCGGGCGATGGTAGCGAAGCGGAGGGGGGCGCGGCGCTGAAAGAAAAAGGGCGCCCGTGCGCTTGGGGCGCCCTTTGGCGGGTGAGGTGGTGCCGCGTGCGTCCTAAGGCTGCCTGGCCTGGCTGTTACTGTCCGCGCTGTCTTTCGGCGGCCATGCGCTGCACTTGCGCCACAGGAAGGTTGGTGATGGCGGCGATGGATTGCACGCTGCGGTCGTCTTGCCCCATCACGCCAAGCAACAGTCGCGCAATCGCGCGGCTGTTTTCAAGGCGACCTTCTTCGCGGCCTTCTTCGCGGCCTGCGGCACGTCCTTCTTCGCGGCCTGCGGCACGGCCACGGGCTTCGCCTTCAGCCATGCCGGCTGCAAAGCCTTCTGCCCGCACTTGCTGTGCAAGTTTTTCCAATACCCCGCTCATTTCTTGGATTCCTTTCTTACTGCTCTTGTATTGGCGCACCGCGTGCGCCAGTGCCTTGATGCGCATTCTCGCCGGGTCAGCGCAAAAAATGTCGTGCATGAGGTCGGCCAGTGCGGTGCCTGCGTCTTGCACGGTGCCGTTGACGTAGACAAGGTGGCTGCCGTCGTTCATGTCTGTGTTCTCTTCCACGTCGCGGCGCACGAAGTGGTAGAGGGGTCTGGTGCGCCCCAGAGGATCAAAGTCGCAGATGAAGATGACCCACACTTCGGGCAGCTGCTCGTAGTCTTCGCCTTCGGGCAGCTGCTCGTAGTCTTCGCCTTCGGGCAGCAGGCTGGCGTCCAGCACGCTGGCGTAGTAGCGCAGGCGCTGTGCGCTGGCGCGGCGCGGGTCAAGCTGCATTTCTATGTTGTAGCGCGTGCCGTTTTCATCAGTGGCAAGTACGTCCAGCCGCACGGCGTGCCGGCCCAGGTTGGGGAGCAGTTCTTCGGTGCGCACTTCGCGGACGAGCAGATTCGGCTTGTCCATCACGATGCGCAGCAGCAGTTGCGTGCTTTCTTTGTCTTGCCGAAAGAACAGTTGGGCCAGGACGCTGTCGGCCAGCCGCAGGTGCTGGATGCTTTCCAGGATTTGCTGCCGGCGCAGGTGGTGACGGTGGCGGGAGGGCGTGGACATGGCAGTGAAGAGGGAATGATGAAAACAATACTCTTCCTAATAAAGATAAATTGCCAGCATCTTTTGCCGGCAGCAGCATATATACCCAATTGATTTGATGCCAGGCATAGGTTTCCCGATAAAAAAACGCCCCCGCTTGCGATGCGCACTCGGGGGCGGCGTGTTTGGCGTGGTTCAGGGCTGCATGGGTTCGAGCATGAGGCCGCGCATTCTCTCGCGCAATTCGCGGCTGACGGCGCGTGCATCTTCATCAGAGCGCAGCACGCGCGGGGTGATGATGACGAGCAGTTCGGTGCGGCTGTCGCTGTTGGTGTGGGTGCCAAAGAGGCCACCGACCACCGGGATGGAAGAGAGCACGGGCAGGCCGGATTTGCGGCGGCTGGCTTCGTCACGAATCAGGCCGCCGAGCACGATGGTTTCGCCTGAGCGCACGGCGACTTTGGAGGCGATTTGCCGCTGCATGAAGGTGGGGTATTCCTCGCCGCCCACAATGCTGGTGCCGCCCAGGTTGGAGACGATTTGGTTGATGTCCAGCGTCACCAGGCCGCCGGCGCTGACCGAGGGGGTGACGCCGAGCATGACGCCGGTGTCTTTGTACTGGATGGAGCTGCTGGTGTAGTTGCTGGAGGTGTTGACGACGCTGCCAGTGCTGATTGGCTCTTGGTTGCCGACCTGGATGGCGGCGGTGTGGTTGTCCAGCACCATGAGCGAGGGGCTGGAGATGATGCGAATGAGCGAGCGGCTGGCAAGCGCGCTGAGCACCGCCGAGATGTTGCCCGCCGCGTTGCTGATGGTGTAGGTGAAGGTGCTTGAGCCGCCTGGCGTGACCTGGGTGCCGGGCTGCCCTGCGAGGGTGCCCAGCAGGCCGACGCCTTGATGGTTGCCGCGCACGCCGTTGCGGAAGGCCCATTGCAGGCCGTATTCCAGGCCGTCGCTGAGGGTGACTTCAACGATGGAGGCTTCCAGCAGCACCTGAGCGCGCTGCATGTCCAGGCGCCGCAGGATGGCTTCAATGCGCGAGTATTCGGCGGCACTGGCGTGGATGAGCAGGGTGTTGTTGATGCGGTCGGCCATCACGCGCACGTCGTCTTTGAGTGTGGAGGTGGTGACGGTGGGGCCGGTGTTGCGGGAGGCGGTGGTGTTGCCCAGGTTGCCCATGTTGCCCAGCCCGCTGCTGCTGCCAAAGCCGCTGCTGTAGCGGCTGGCAAAGCTGCTGGAGAAGTTGCTGGCGGTGTCCAGCGAGGGGGCAACGCCGCTGCCGCCGGTGGTTGTGGTGGTGGTGCCGCCGTAGATGCCGTTGAGCAGTGCGGCGAGGTGGTCGGCAGAGCCGTTTTGCACTTTGTAGACAAACAGTTGCGGCTCGGCGCTGTTGCTGCCGGGGCGGTCGAACTGCTCAATCCAGTAGCGCATTTCGTCCAGATAGGCGGCGCGCGGACTGATGACGAGCAGGGCGTTGATGCGCTCAATGGAAAAGATGCGCAGCGCGCCAAAGAGGGGGTTGCGCTCGCCCAGCGCCGCACCACTGCCGACGGCCATGCCGGCGGCGGCACCCCGCGCGGTGGCGGCAGTTGGGCGGCTGGCGGTGCGCGCTGCCGCTGTGGCGGCTGTCGGGCGCACGGGCACGGCGCCTGGGCGCGCAGCAGCAGTGCCAGCGGCGGCTGTGGCGGGCATGCTGCCGGAGAGCAGTTGCAGCGCCGCTTCTAC
>ONTY01000200.1 GCA_900320815.1 uncultured Pseudomonadota bacterium | reverse complement strand
CCCATTCATATACCAGAATGGTTTACATCGTATTGCCCTTATCTTCTGCGGGCAAACACATATATACCATGACAAATCTCGCCGAACAGCTAGAAAAACTCCCTCCATGCAAGAGGGGGTTTTGGAAAGGGCTGGCAAGATTTTCAGGCTTGCCCGCGAGGCTTTTGCTCAGCCCTGTGTGCCGCCGGTTTTGTCAGCCGCGTTGCGCTGGCGGCAGCGCGCCAGCCAGGGCAGCGCACTGCTGAGCGTGTTGTGCTGCGTGGCGACGCTGCTGCTGTAGGGCGAGGCGTCGGCCAGGGCAATCACGCAGGCGCCGTTGCCATCAGCGGTAGCGACTCCTGCGGGCACTTCAATTTGAGGAAGGTGCGCTCCAGCCGTTCTGCCTTTTCTCCTGCCTGCCGCAGATTCTGCGTGTCTTTGACACCGAAACCGTAAGGCGGGTTCAAGAAGAGCAGGCCGACACTGCGCGGTTTCACTACCACGTCATGCACATCGGCATGAATACAGCGGTTCAAGCCGCAAGGCTCCCAGAGTGAAACTGGCCTCTGTGAAGCAGGAAGTGAACAGCAAGCCTACCTCGCTCCAAGTTTGAGTAGATTTAAATAGGCTTATGTCAGTTTCACAGAACGGTTATTCTTCCCTGTCGTCCAATGATGAGAGCGCAGACATTCCAAGCGCGGCGCGCATTTCTTCCAAGGCGGCGCGCAGTGCGGCGGTTTGCGCTTCCAGCGCAGTGACACGCTGTGCAAGGGAGCTGCCATCAGCCGCATGGGCATCCAGCGGTGCGGACGCTGAGGCTTGTGGTGCAACGGCATCCACCGGTTCACAGAGCAGGTGCGTCCAGCGCGCCTCGCGCATGCCAGGGGCGCGTGGCAGCAATGCAGCCAGCGGGCCGCCTTTGTCTTCGCTGCGCTCGGCGAGTTCATTCAAAAAACCTTCCACGGCGCCGCTGTCCGCAAAGCGGTGCCAGCGTGCGGCGTTTTGCCGCAACTCGGCTGCCGTTTGCGGACCGCGCAGCATCAGCAGCCCCAGCAGCGCGGCGGCTTGCTCCGGCACGCCAAGGGTGCGGATGGCGTTGTGTGACCAGCGACTGGCGCGCTGCCCTTGGCTCTCGGCCACCAATCCCATGCCGTGCAGCGCCTGCAGGGCTTCGAGCACTTCGCGCTCAGCAAGCTGCATGACTGGCGCGCGGCTGCTTTTCTGGTTGCAGCCGGCCAGCAGCGCGTTCAGTGTGAGGGGGTAGGTATCAGGGACGGTGCGCGCTTTTTCCATCAGCGTGGCAAGCACGCGCGCTTCAATGTGCGTAAGAGGGCGAGGCAGTGTCATGGCACCCAAGGATAATGGCGTGCCATGCAGAACGTTGTGATATTGATTTCAGGCACTGGCTCAAATATGGCTGCCATCGTGCAGGCCGCCGAGCGCGGGCATTGGCGCCAGCGCCTTGGCGCGCAGGTCGCCGCCGTCATCAGCAACCGGGCTGACGCCAAGGGGCTGGCGTTTGCTGCCGGGCGCGGCATTGCCACCGCCGTGGTGGAGCACAGCGCTTTTCCCAGCCGCGAGGCGTTTGATGCGGCACTGGCGCAGAAAATTGATGAATATCACCCTGCACTCGTAGCACTGGCAGGCTTTATGCGGATTTTGACACCGGATTTTGTCGCGCATTATGCCGGACGGCTGCTCAATATCCATCCCAGTCTGCTGCCTGCCTTTCCCGGGCTGCACACGCACCAGCGGGCGATTGACGCCGGCTGCCGCTTTGCCGGCGCCACAGTGCACGAAGTCACGGCTGATTTGGACGCCGGCCCCATTGTGGAGCAGGCCGTGGTGCCGGTTTTTCCCGGCGACGATGCCGATACATTGGCGGCGCGCGTGCTCACGCAAGAGCACATCATTTATCCGCGCGCTGTGGAAACTTTCTTGCGAAAAGGAATGTAAATATGTCAACTCCCGCTGAAAATCTCGCCCGTCTGGGTATTGAATTGCCCGCCGCCGCCACGCCCGCTGCGGCGTATGTGCCGTTTGTTGTGACGGGCAATCTGGTGTTTTTGTCCGGCCATATTGCCAAGCGCGCGGGCAAGGTGTGGACGGGGCGCCTTGGCGCCGATATGACGACGGCAAACGGCGCGCAGGCCGCACGCGCTGTGGCCATTGACCTGCTGGGCACGCTGCAGGCTGCCGCCGGCGGCGATTTGAGCCGCGTGCGCCGCATCGTCAAGGTGGTGAGCCTGGTGCAAAGCGCGCCTGGCTACAACGAGCAGCACCTGGTCACCAACGGCTGCTCCGAGTTGCTGGCGGAAGTCTTTGGTGCCGCTGGTCAGCACGCCCGCAGCGCTTTCGGCGTGCCCGAACTGCCGCTGGGCGCGTGCCTTGAGATTGAAATGGTGGCAGAGCTGCTGGACTGACTGCGCTCCCAATCACAAAAGAGGGCGTTCATGCGCCCTCTTGTATGCCCGCACTGTTTTTGCTTTGTACGCGGCAATGCCGTAGCTTCAATGGGTATGCTACTATTAGCCAGCCTATCCTGCGGTCAATAACATTAAAATGTATGGAGTATATGAATGCTATGGGGCTGCTGTGGCAGTGGCCGCAGTGACAGCTTGCGGCGCGGGATGCAGCAGCGGCAAGCGGTGTGTGCCAGTCAGGCGGCGCATCCATTTTTCCTGGTGCATGTCTTCAATGCGTACAACGGCGCCACTGTGGGGAGCGTGGATGAAAAAGCCGTCGCCCACGTAGATGCCAACGTGGCTGTACGTCGGCCCACGGGTGTTGAAAAACACAAGGTCACCGGAGCGCAGCTCATCCATTTCAATCGGGCGCGTGACATGTGCCTGGCCGGCGGCGTTCAAGGGCAGTTCCATGCCGGTGGATTCCATGACGACGGCGCGCACCAGACCGCTGCAGTCAAAGCCGCCGCTTTGCGTTTTGCCACCCCAGCGATACGGCGTGCCAAGGAGTTGCACGGCGGTGAGCACCATTTTTGAAGCACGGGCGTTGACGAGCGCCATTGCGTCAGCAGCGGCAAGTGGGTCGCCAGAGGGGGCGGGCAGGTTTGCCGTAAGTGCAGCGACAGGGTGGGCAGGAGTGGCCGCCGATGCCACCGCAGCAGGAGGGGCTTGTTCCAGCACGGCAGCACTTTCAACTGTTTGCGCCTTTTCCATTTTTTCTGGCACTGCAGTTTCTGCCGCATTTGTGGCATGTGCTGCGCTACTGGCGCGGCTGGCGCTCTGGGCAATGACCTGGGCAGCAACCGCAGTTTGTGTTTCAGGCGCTTTTTGCGGAGCCGCTGTTTTTGCTGTTTTTTGTGCAGCAGGCTGTTTGGGCTGCGGCAGAGCGCGCGGGTTGGCTGCCAGCCAGGCGGCAGCCGCAGGGGCGCACAGCGCCAGCAGCAGCGCAGCGTGCCAGGCGCGATGCAAACGACTGGCAAAAGGGGGCGCGGGCTGTGGCAAAGGGGTGGGAACAGTGGCCTGGGGCGTGGTTCGTGTTGCGTTTGCGAAGGGGTGTTCTTCAATGGCTGGCATGAAAAGCCTCTTTTTTTATTTGCCGGCCAGGCGCAGCGGCGGCAGGCGGCGTGCGCTGTTGAGGCGTTTGGCCCAGTAGCTGGTGGTCATTTTTTCCAGCCGCACGTAGGCGCCTTTGCGCGGGGCATGAGCAAAACGGCCTTCGCCCACATAAATGCCGACGTGGCTGTTGGCATGGCCGTTGGTGTTGAAAAAGACAAGGTCGCCGGCGCGCAGTTCGCTGGTTTTGATGCGTTGCGTGACTTGCGCCTGCTCGCGCGCCGTTCTGGGCAGCGTGACGCCGGTGGCTTGCGCGACAACAGCGCGCACAAAGCCGCTGCAGTCAAAGCCTTTGGTCTCGGACTGTCCGCCCCAGCGGTACGGAGTGCCAATCAGGCGCACGGCATTCAGCAGCATTTGCAGCGATTGTTCGTGCTGCGGCACAGATGTGGCAGCAGCAGATTTTTCCGG
>ONTY01000204.1 GCA_900320815.1 uncultured Pseudomonadota bacterium | reverse complement strand
AAGAGCCACAGGAATGACGAGGTGGCGAGCATCAAGCGTATGCCTGATGGCACGATTCTCTACGTTGAGGAGGTGCAGACTGGCCGCCGCGCACTGGCGATGGTGAGCATGAGGAAGTACCCGGGGGAGACGGATTTTGAAACGATATTGAAACGCTTCATGCCGTCTAACGCCCAAAGCGACCCCCGTGGCATCCGCATTGTGTATCCGCGCGGCAAGGGAAGTCAAACGACTGGCCGTGATTCTTCCCCCATCATGTTCAGCCGCCGAGGGCAGGATGCGCCCAGCACGCCAGAGCAGCGCGCCGATGCCCTGCGCTACGGCGGCGCGGGCACGGCGTCAGAGCAGCGCATGAGCTTCATGGAAAGCGCGCTGGCGCACGCGGGCCGCCTGTTCGCGCACGAGGGGCGGGTGAGCCTGTGGGATAAGACGGTGGGCACGCCGCGCCACCTGGCCGAGCGCGTGCCGGCGTTCCGGCCTGTCTACGAGGCAGCTTTGCGCAGCGTGGAGGATGTGAGCTGGCTGGCGAATGCGGCAATGGATGCGGCGCCGCGCTGGATGCCGCGCCTGGAGTCTTTCCGCGACCTGACACGGCGCGCGGTGGCGGCGGCAGATTCAAAGGCGGTGGCCGCGCCGCTGTTTGAAGGCACGCTGGCGTGGGCGCGCGATGTGGACGGCAAGGTGGCCAGGCTTGATGACTTGCAGGCGAAGTACGCCCGGCTGAGCGCGCATGAAAAAGGCCGGCTGCTGCTGCGGCATGGCCTGCTTGACCCCAATGTGCTGCGCGCGTGGGAAGGGATGCGTGAGCAGGTGCACGACAAGGCGGTGAATACGCGCTTTGAGCAGCAGGTGCTGCGCGCGGGCGTGGTGTTCAGTGCGGCGGAGTTGCGCGAGCACTTCGGGCTGCGCGATGAGCAAATCGGCCTGTATCGCGAGGCGCGCGCTGCCATTGACCGCAGCCTTGAGATGACGGCGCGCGCAGATATGCTGCGCCTGGTGGCGGGCGAGTGGGGCGAGCAGGAGTTCGAACGGCTGCGGCAAGAGGTGCTGGATGCGCCCACGCTGTCTGCCGCGCGCGAGGCCGTTACCAGCGCGCTGGATGCGGCAGCACAGCAGGCGCCAGCGCGCGCCCAGGTGTTGGCGGCGCTGCGCGAGGATGTGACAAATCGCGCCGCCGATGTGGTGCAGCTGCAAGACAGGGGCTACGCGCCGCTGACGCGCTTTGGGCGCTACACACTGGATGTGGTGAACAAGGAAACGGGCGAGCGGCTGTATTTCGGCATGTATGAAAGCCGCCGCCAGAGCAATCTGGCGCGCATCGCGCTGGCGCAGGAGTTTCCGGAGGGCGAGATTACGCAGGGCACGCTCTCGCAGCGCGAGTTTGAGATGTTCCAAGGGCTGACGCCGGAGACGGCGCAGTTGTTTGGGCAGATGCTGGGGCTGGAGACGGCGGGCGATGAGCAGCGCGATGCGGCGTTTCAGGAATATCTGCGCCGCGCCAAGAACAACCACAGCGCCTTGAAGCGCCTGATTCACCGCAAGGGCATTGCCGGCTACTCGGAGGATGTGGGGCGGGTGCTGGCCAGCTTTATCTACTCCAACGCCCGCGCGGGCAGCCAGGCGATGAATGCGGGCAAGCTGGAGCACGCCATTGCCGCCATTCCCAAGAGCCAAGGCGAGTTGAAGGATGTGGCCGTGGGCCTGCGCGAGTATCTGAACAATCCGCGCGAGGGCGGGCAGATTGTGCGCGGCTTTTTGTTCGCGCAGTATCTGGGCGGCAGTGTGGCCAGCGCGCTGGTCAACGCCACGCAGCCGTTTCAGGTGACGATGCCTTGGCTCTCACAGTTCGGCGGTATGGCAAAGGCTGCCCGGCAGATGGCGCGGGCGCTGACCGAGACGCCTGACGCACAGCTTGCAGCAGCACTCAAAGCCGCCGAGGCCGATGGCACGGTGAGTCCGCAGGAGGTGCATCAACTGATGGCGCAGGCGGCAGGGCGCGGCAGCCTCATCAGCGGCGATGGCACGCGGCTGGGCGCAGCGCGGGCAATGGCAAACAACGCCTGGGAGCGCACCAAGGTGGCGTGGGGCAGGCCGTTCAGCTTGGCCGAGCAGTTCAACCGGCGCACAACGTTTATCGCGGCGTGGCGCACGGCGCGCGAGCAGCTTGGCATGACGCCCGATGACGCCGCCGCGTTTGCACGCCGCGCGGTGCAGGAGACGCAGTTTGTTTACTGCGTGGACGGCGAGACCGAGTGCCTGACTACCGAGGGCTGGAAGAAGCGCGATGCGCTCAAGGTGGGCGATACGGTCATTGGTGTGGATATGCTGGACGGCGGCGCGGTGGAAACGCCGCTGCTGGCGGTGCATCAGTTCCCTGGGCGGCACGCTGTCACGCAATTCTCAAACGCCACACATTTCTCTATGGTGGTGACTGGCGGACACAAGAACATCGTTCAAAACTACAGCAGCAAGAACAAGAGATGGCTGCCGCCGATGTTCCGTGAGACGGTGGCGCTGCGCGACGGACATCACCTGATGCGTGTGCCGCAGCTGCCGATTGCGCGCGCCGAAGGAGGCGATGAAGACTTCGCCGCGCTGCTTGGCTGGATTGCGACGGAGGGCTACTACGCAAGGTTCAGGGGGTGCAAGGAAAAGCGCAACGTGCGCCTGTACCAGTCAAGCACCTGTAATCCGCATTACGTGGAGGAAATTGAGGCGCTGTTGCAGCGCCTTGGCGGGCACTATCGCAAGTTCCACACGCATCACAATATGGTGACATTCACGCTCCGCAAGCCGCTGTCGGAGCGTGTGTTGCAGGCCATGCCAGAAAAACTTCTGACGTGGAAGATGGCGCAGGAAATGACTGTGCCGGAAATGCGCGCGCTCATGGATGCGTTCGCCAAGGGCGACGGCACCAAGGCGGCAAAGGATGCGTGGCTTATCAGTCAGAAGAAGGTGCAGAACCTGCATGTGCTGCAGGCAATGTCGGTGATGTGCGGGCGCAATGCCACGATGTATCCGCCAGGCAAGGGTGACGGCGACATTCATCACCTGTATCTGCACGGGCATGGGCTGCGAACAATGGTCAAGCAGCTTGACCGCGAAGAAACCGAGGTGACGGATGGCGTGTGGTGCCCGGAAACCGGCGCGGGGACATGGATTGCGCGGCGCAATGGCGCGGTGTTTGTGACCGGCAACTCAAAGGGAAACAAGCCAGTCTGGGCGCGCGGCACCATCGGCGGCGCCCTCTTTGCTTTCAAAACCTATAGCGTTTCCTACCTCGAACTGATGCACCGCATGTGGACGCAGGGCGGCAAGGAAGGCCGGCGCGCTGTGATGTGGAGCGTGGCGATGCTGCTGCTGGTGGGCGGCGCGGGCGGGCTGCCGTTCATGGAAGATGCCGAAGACCTGATTGACGGCGCGGGGCAGTTGATGGGCTACAACATCAGCACGAAGCACTGGCGCGATGAGTTCCTGCGCCGCGCGCTGGGCGAGGAGCTTGGCAGCTTCATGGAAAGCGGGGTGAGCGGGCTGCCGGGCGCGCCCATTGATGTGGCCGGCAGGCTGGGCATGGGCAATCTGATTCCAGGCACCGGGCTGCTGCTGACCAAGCAAGACCGCAGCCAGGACTTGAAAGACATCGCAGGCGCGGCGGGCGACTTCATCAGCCGTGCCTACGGTGGCATCAAGACGGGCATTGGCGGGCTTGCCACGGGTGATGTGGGTGAACTAAAAGCCGCGCGGCGCTGAACGTTGCGCCGGGTGCCGTGCGCAATGCCGTCAAGGGCGTGGACATGGCGCGCCACGGCATGTACCGCGACACCAAGGGCTACAAGGTGATTGACACCACGGCAGCCTAGGCGCTGGCGAAGTTCGCGGG
>ONTY01000205.1 GCA_900320815.1 uncultured Pseudomonadota bacterium | reverse complement strand
AAAGAATGCAGCAGAAGGCGCACGCACCTTGATGTCCAGGCGCTCTACCTCGTGCCCAGCGCGCTGCAAAGCGCCCAGCAACGCAGGTGCCTGCTGGCGCAGCCGCGCTGCTGCTGCCGCATTGGGCGCCAGCAGGCTCCAGCTTTCCTGCCCCAGCGCGCCGGGTTGCACCTGCGCGCGCAGCGCCGGCGGCAGCAGCGGGCGGATGACGTCCATGCGCGCACGCGCCACTTCCATTTGGCGCATGAGGCTGGCAAACGCAGGCGCTTCTTGGGCAAATTGCTGCACGTGGGCAGTGCGGTGGCTGGCGGGCATGGCGGCAGGGCGGCAGGGCAAAGGGGGCACATTATCAGGCCGATAGAATCACCGCCCGTCCTGCTGTACTGCGGCAGAGGCAGTGCGCGTGGGTATTGAACAATGCGCCGCGCGCCTCCACTGTGCAAGGGGCAACACGCCCCTTTTTCCCCCAACACTTTTTTTATCCGCCAGCCGCTGCGCGCGCTGCGCTGGCTGCAATTGAGCATGGCTTCACTGCTGACAAAAATTTTCGGCAGCCGCAACGACCGGCTGCTCAAAAAATACCGCAAAACCGTCAAACGCATTAATGCACTGGAACCCCAGTTTGAGCAACTGAGCGACGAGGTGCTGCGCGCCAAAACTGCCGAACTGCGCCAGCGCCACGCTGCCGGCGAGACGCTCGAGCAGCTTTTGCCCGAAGCCTTTGCCACAGTGCGTGAAGCGGCCAAGCGCACCATGAAAATGCGCCATTTTGACGTGCAACTGATCGGTGGCATGGCGCTGCACGAAGGCAAAATTGCTGAAATGTCTACGGGCGAGGGCAAAACGCTCACCGCCACGCTGGCGGTATATTTGAATGCACTGCCCGGGCGCGGCGTGCACGTGGTCACAGTCAATGATTATCTGGCAGGGCGCGATGCCGCCTGGATGCAGCGTCTGTATAACTTTTTGGGGCTGCAAGTGGGCGTCAATCTGCCTGATATGGGGCGCGAAGCCAAACAAGCCGCCTACAATGCCGATATTACCTATGGCACGAATAATGAGTTTGGCTTTGACTATTTGCGCGACAATATGGTCTACGACGCCGCCGATCGTGTGCAGCGCCCGCTGAACTACGCCATCGTCGACGAAGTGGACTCTATTTTGATTGACGAGGCGCGCACGCCGCTCATTATCAGCGGCCACGCCGACGACCGCACCGATTTGTATACCGCCATCAATGCCATCGTGCCGCACCTTGTGCGCCAGGAAGGCGAAGCAGATCCGCGCACGGGCGAGGGTGTGATTAAAGCTGGCGATTTTACAGCGGACGAAAAAACGCACCAGGTCTATTTGACCGAGCAGGGGCACGAAAATGTAGAGCGCCTGCTGGCAGACGCGGCTCTGATACCCGAAGGCTCCAGCTTGTATGACGCCAGCAACATCATGTTGCTGCACCATCTGAATGCGGCGCTGCGCGCGCACCACCTTTATCACCGCGACCAGCATTATGTGGTGCAGCAGGGCGAAAATGGCCTGGAAGTGGTGATTGTGGACGAGTTCACCGGACGCCTGATGCACGGGAGGCGCTGGAGCGATGGGTTACACCAGGCGGTTGAAGCCAAAGAAGGTGTGCCCATTCAGGCAGAAAACCAGACGATGGCTTCCATCACATTCCAGAACTATTTCCGCCTGTATAAAAAACTCGCCGGCATGACGGGCACCGCCGACACCGAAGCCTACGAGTTTCAGGAAATCTACGGGCTGGAAACCGTGGTCATTCCCACCAACCGGCCCAACAAGCGCGATGACCAGCTGGACCGCGTCTACAAAACCACGGAAGAAAAATTTGAGGCGGCCATTGAAGACATCCGCGAGTGCCATGGACGCGGCCAGCCTGTGCTGGTGGGCACGACATCCATTGAAAACTCGGAACTGCTCTCTGGCCTGCTGACCAAAGAGGGGCTGGCGCACCAGGTGCTCAATGCCAAGCAGCACGACAAGGAGGCTGTCATTGTTGCGCAAGCAGGGCGCCCTGGCGCCATTACGATTGCCACCAATATGGCTGGGCGTGGCACCGATATTGTGCTTGGTGGCAATATCGATAAAGAAATTGAAGCGGTTGAAGAAGATGCCAGCCTGGGCGCAGAAGAGCGCGCAGCGCGTATTGCCGTAATGCGCGAGAAATGGCAGCAGGAGCACGACAAGGTCGTTGCCTTGGGAGGCTTGCGGATTATTGCCACCGAGCGCCATGAAAGCCGCCGCATTGATACCCAGCTTCGCGGGCGCTCCGGGCGTCAGGGCGACCCTGGTTCTTCGCGTTTTTATTTGAGTCTTGATGACCCACTGATGCGTATTTTTGCCGGCGAGCGGGTGCGTGCCATTATGGACCGCCTGAAAATGCCACGCGGCGAAGCCATTGAAGCGGGCATGGTCACGCGTTCTATTGAAAGTGCGCAGCGCAAGGTGGAAGGGCGCAATTTTGACATTCGCAAGCAGCTGCTGGAGTTTGATGACGTCTCCAACGAGCAGCGCAAGGCTATTTATCAGCAGCGCAACGACATTATTGACGCCGCTGACCTGGATGCGCAGATTACCTCGCTGCGCCACGGCAGCTTTACAGATTTTGTGCAGCAGTTTGTACCGCCTGAATCCGTGGAAGAGCAGTGGGACATTGCCGGGCTGGAAGCAGCGCTGAAAAAAGAGTGGGATATCGAACTGCCGCTGAAAGAGGAAATTGAAAGCGCCAGCGCCATCACAGACAAGGAAGTGCTCGAGCGCGTCATTAAAGCCGCTGACGAGGTATACGCCGCCAAAGTGGCGCAAGCGGGCGCGGACAATTTCCGTCCCTTTACGCGTGCCGTGCTGCTGCAGTCGCTGGACACCTATTGGCGCGAACATATTTCTGCGCTGGATTATTTGCGCCAGGGTATTTATCTGCGCAGCTACGCGCAAAAGCAGCCCAAACAGGAATACAAAATGGAGGCGTTTGCCATGTTCGGGCAATTGCTCAACGCTGTGCGCGACGCCGTCACACGCACCCTGATGAATGTGCATATTCAAACGCCAGAAGAAGCAGCGGCAGAGCGTGCCGCCCAAGCCGCTGCCGCCCGCGCTGCCCAGCAAGCTGCTATGGCGGCGGCCACAGCAGGCGCAGCCGCTGCTGCAACGGCGCCCAGTGGCGAGGTGCCGCGCGTGGGTCGCAATGACCCGTGCCCTTGTGGCAGCGGCAAGAAATACAAGCATTGCCACGGTGCGCTGGCGTGATTGGGTGCGCGTGCTGACAGCAAAAAGGCTTCCGTTGCGCAAGCCTTTTTTCTTTGCGTTGAAGGCAACTGCTTCAAGACTGGAGGAGTGTAAAGCCAGATTTTTTGAGTATCTCTTTTCTGCCAGCGAAATTTGCGGGCGGTAGATGTTCAGAACCTAGGGTATTTATTCTTGCCAGGCGTTGCCAGCGTTGTCGCCAGGCATGGCAGGCGGGTGCATGGGAGTGGGGGAAGGATTTGTTCAATAACGCCTTCCTCAGGCGGCGGCAGCCCGGTGTTTGAGCGGGCACGCTCGCTGGCGGACTGCGGCGGGGTGATTTGCTCGATGCCGCCGGGGCTGTCGATGAACTCTTCTTTTGGCTCTGGCGCCTGGGTGGGGGCGGTGAGTTCGCGCGCCGAGGTGATGGTGCGCGGAGCTTCGGCGATGCCAGGCACTTCGGCAGGGGCGGTGAGTTCGCGTGCCGAGATGATGGTGTGCGGAGCTTCGGCAGGGGCGGGAGGCGCGATGAGCGGTGCGACGCCGCTGCCGGGCGCAGGGGGGAGTGCGATGGTGTCTGGGGTGTTGCCAGATGCCTCATTTTCTGGTGCGTCGCCGCTGCTGACTGGGACGACAGGTTCAGCGGCGTTGCCGCTGCCCAGTGCAAGGGTGAGGAGTTCATTGGCAAGCTGGCGCCCGATGCGGGCATAGCCTTCGCGGCTAAAGTGCACGCCGTCGCTTCCCGCAAGGCCATCGTCCATCCAGCGCCGCATGCTGCAAGCGCCACCCATTGCGTCTTGCCACGACCAGTAAAGAGTGCCGTAGCGTTCGGCCAGGCGCCGCTGCATGGCCTGCATTTGAGCCAGGGCGGCGGGCGGGGTGCCGCAGTCGCCTTCCTGGCTGGCGAGTGATTCGGGCGCGGCGGCGATGAGCAGGCCAGCCTGTGGGAGTGCCTGGCTGATGGCGGTAAGGGTGCGGCGCCAGTGCCAGCCAAGGCGGTTCCAGTTGGGGGTGCCGCCGTAGATCTCGTTGGTGCCGTATTGCAGGATGACGAGGTCAGCGTGCGTGTGCGCGAGGTCAGCGGCCCAGTCGCGGCGCCATTTGGCGGTTTCCAGGATTTGTGCGCCGTTGATGCCAAAGGCGCTAACAGTGGCGCCTGGCCAGCCGTTTTCCAGCCCAATGGCAGCGAGCGTCCAGCGCGCCAGCGGGTCGCGGATGTAAAGCGGCGGGCGCACGCCTTCGGCCACGAGGAGCTGCCAGCCGGGGGCGTCGCTGCTTTTTTCGGCGCTCACAGTGCGCCCGGCGCTGTCGCTGATGATGGGGGGCACGCCGGGGTTGTCACTGCGCGCGAGCAGCGACAAGCGCATAGCGCCGCGTGCATGGGTGGCGAGGGCAAGTTCGCCACCGTCGCTGGTGGCGTTGACGCCGCCAAGGGTGTATTCCTGTGCGCCGGCGTTGTCGCGGCTGTTGCTGGCAAGCCAGCCGTTGGTTTCAATGGTGGTGGTGTTTTGGCCGCGGATTTGTATGGGTTGCGCCCAGCCGGGACCAGCGGCGCCAAGGCGCGCCTGCAGGCGCTGGCGCAGCGCGTCGGTCAGGTAGCCGCCGGCGGTGTGTGAGTCGCCCAGCACAAGGATGCGCAGCACTTCGGGCGCGTCGCTCTTTGGTATGTCGGTGTTGCTGCCACGGGCGAGATGGCGCATTTTTCGCAGCCAGGCGGCGGTGGAACTGCCGAAATTGTGCAGGGCGCCAGTGGCGCGCAACGGAGGCACGCCGTCCCACAGTTGGGTGGTTTCTTGCGCGGGTTCGGCGGGCAGGTCTTCGTCCCAAGGGGGGAGTTGCTCTTCTTCTTGCTGCGGCGCAGGGACGGGAGGCTGCGCCGTAGAAGCAGCGGGGACAGCGGCGCTTTGCCCGGGCTGCTCGCACGCGACCAGCAGCAGCGCCGCAAGGGCAGCAGCGGCCAGCAGGGAAGGGCGGCGGGGACGTGCGGCGGCGGTGTGTGCGGTGTTCATGGTGGTTATGGGGTGCTGCCGTTTTTGCTGGCGCTGATGTTGATGTGCGCTTGCAGTGCTTGGGCGATGAGGTGCTGGCCAGCACGGGTGAAATGGACGCCGTCTTTGGTGCGCACGGCTGTCACATGCCCGTCAATATCGACGCTGTCGGTGTAGGCGCCGTCGGGCGCGAGCATGCGACTGGTGGGCAAGAAGGTGCCGCCGTTGGCTTGCACTTCGCTTGCAGTGATGGCGGTGATGTATTGCATCTTGCTGTCGTAGCTGCTCTGGCGCATGAGAGGCAGCCCCAGCCAGATGACGGCAGTGCCGCTGCGCTGCGCAGCGGCCATGATGCGGGCGATGCGGCTGCGGTACGCCTGCTCCCACTCTGGCGAACCAAAGCGCAGCCAGTGCCCGCGCCGCTCGTCACTGGCGATGTTCAGCTGGTCATTGGCGCCGATGAACATGGCAAGCAGGCGGATGCGCGGGTTGGCGGCGAGTGTGGTTTCAATCTCTTGCGGCCAGTCGCGTGTTTTGGCGTTGGGGTACGCCAAACCGGTGCTGAAGCGGCTGCGGTTAATGGAGGCGATGCCGTGCTTTTTCAGCCATAGCGCCACGTGTGGGGCAATGCCTTCCATCATGGAGTCGCCAGCGAAAAAGACGATGTCCCCTGGCGCCAGTGCCACAGCGCCGCTGGCAGGTGCCGTGGCGGCAGTGCCCACAGCAGCGGCAGCAGTGTTTTCCATGTCCGCCTGTGCCAAAAGGAGTGTGGGCTGAATGTCGGTGGCGTGTGACGCGCTTGCAGTCGCAGCGGTGACGCTGAGAGCGTCCGGTGTGTCAAGGAAGACAGGTTCTGCCTCGGCCTCGGCAATGGAGACGGCGGACACTGACGCCAGCGCAGGCAGTACGCCGCCGCCCGCTTGTCCCAGCGCAGCCTCAGCGCGCTGCGCTGCTGCGGCGTAGAGCGTGCCGCCGGCACGCCAAGCGGGCACTTCATGCAGGGCAGCCAGCGGGCTAGGGCGACCATAGTGCTCCTGCCAGTATTCTTCAATGGATTCCTGTCCCATCCAGGCACCCAGCAGCGCCGCCAGCAGGGCAGTGGCGCACACGCTGGCGCTGGTGCGCTGTGGTGCGTTTTTTTCTTGTTCAAAACTTTGCATAGATAAATCCCGGCACGCCCGCAGGCGCAGCAATCAACAAAAAAAACAGTACCGCGGCCAGCGGCAGGCACCACAGCGGCGCGGGCAGCCGCGCCAGCACGCGCGCGGCGCGTTGTGGCGCACGCCGCAGCAGTGGCAGGCAGGCAGCGCCAGCCAGCAGTGCCGCTGCGCCCCATAGCGCGGTCGGAGGCGGTGCCCAGTCGCTGCCGGGCGCCAGTGCCGCCAACACGGCGGCGATGTCATCGAGCGTGGGGCAGCGAAACACCAGGAAGGTGAACGCGGCAAAGCTCAGCGTTGCAGCGTGCGCCAACATGCGCCCCGGCCAGCCCAGCGCCGACAGGCGCCAGCCGCCAGTCACGCGCGCCACCACATTCAGCAGCACCAACGCCAGCCCATGCGCCAGCCCCCAGAGCAAAAACGTCCAGGTGGCGCCATGCCAAATACCCGAAAGCGCAAATGCGGCCAAAAGATTGAACTGCGTGCGCGCAAAACTTCCCCGATTGCCGCCCAGCGGGATATAGACATAATCGCGTATCCAGGTGGACAGGCTGATATGCCAGCGCGTCCAGAAATCGCGCATATTGCACGCCAGCAGTGGTGCAGCAAAATTGGTAGGGATGCGAAAACCGAGCAGCATCGCCAGTCCTACGGCAATATCGGCGTGCCCGGAAAAGTTCAAATACAGCTGCACCAGCGCCCCATAAATAGCCACCAATACGCTGGTAGCGTCAAACGCTGCTGGCTCAACAAACACCGGCGCCAATAACGTTGCTTCCATCCAGCCAGCGAGCCACCAGATTTTTGCTGCGCCCCAGGCGATGAGCACCAGCGCCAGCGCAGGGTGCCACATATGGCGGCGTGCCGGCGCATTTTCATTTGTGTTTGCAATATGCAGCTGTCCGGCTGCGCCCGGGCACACGCCCGCGACGCTTTTCATGGCATCAGCGCGCCAAATGGGACCAGAGCTGATGGTGGGGAAAAAGGCAAGGTACAACGGCACCTCGTGCCACGCCCACGGGCGGATGTTGCCCTTATAGAGAGCCACCAGATAGGTAATACTCTGGAAGGTGTAATACGACAGCCCCAGTGGCAGCAGCCAGCCGCCCGCGCCCTGCACCTCCAGCAAC
>ONTY01000206.1 GCA_900320815.1 uncultured Pseudomonadota bacterium | reverse complement strand
GGCATTCTTCCGGACGTTGAATTGGTAGAAATCGACGGGGATGTTGATGAATTGTGTCAAGGGCTTTGTAACGATGTGGAAGAACTGCGGCAGGCAAACGAAAAAGCCGTCGCGGACGCCTCCCGCGCATTTAGCGCTGTTTCACAGATGGTTGTGGGGGAAAATTTCAAGAGCGCGGAGCCAGAGTTGTCCAGCAACATCGCGGGACTTGAATTCAATGACGCTTGTGCAAGGCGCAAACTGCTTGCGGAGACTATAGCAAACTGCATCGGGGCTACACGGCGCGAGCTGGAGCAGCTTGCCCCTGAGTTTCAGAAATGCGCCAAGGAAGTGTATGACCTTGCGCAGGAAGGCATTTCCATTCTCGCGCGTGCATGCGCGCAGAAGATGCCCCCAGGTGCCAGCTATGTTGCAGGCAAACCCGTGCTGAAGATGAAGGTTGCATTGGGGCGTGTGCCTGCGGAGATGAGAAGCGAGCACGTGAACCGATACCTTGATGATGTATTTGCGGGAATCGAGTCGCCCAAGACAGGTGCTGCTATTGTCGCGCAGTGCCTGCGCCGCTTTGGTGGCCGAGACACACTAGGGCTACAGGTGCTCAAGATGGAACCCAACGAGGATGACCAGTACCAGCCCATCGACAATTTCAAGGGGTCTGGCGGTCAGAGTGCTGTCTTCGCCATGTTCCTGTATCTGATCCTCTCAGGTATACGCGCTGAAGTAAGAGGTGCTGTTGCGGGCAGCGCCGGCGGACCGCTCTTCCTAGATAACCCGTTTGCCAAGGTGCAAACCTATGCGATGGTTGAGGCGCAACGACTTCTGGCAGAAGCAATTGGTGTGCAACTTATCGCCTTCGCTGCCCATAAGGAGCACGACATCCTGGAAGGCTTCGGGCGCCTCATTCGGCTTAGAAGAGGAGGCTCTAATTCGGAAACAGGAAGGTACCATATTGAAAAAGCGTCCGTAGCCGTCAATCAAGAGGCAAGTCAGGGATGACTAAAGACTTTCGCGTGGCAATAGAACGTTTCCGTGGCAAGCGTATTCCGTTGAAGTATGTGCGTCGCTGCTGGAATGAAGCACACCCCGAACAAACGAATAATCCCAGAACTGCAGCGAGCATGTTTGAAGACTTGGAGGCTTTGCGCCATGACGGTGTGATTGAGTTTCCAAAACAGGCCAGCAGCTTTGACCGTCTAGTGAATCCGCCCTTGCCAAAATTCGTGCTTCTTGTGCGTCAAGAAGAAAAGCCGCCACAAGAGGATTGGTCGCGCATATCCTGGCAACCGGAACTTTGCTTCTGGACGGAATTGAAACCCCAAGAACTTGCATGGGCGAAGATAATCAACGACTGGCTGTGCCGCAGACGGGGCAAGTTCATGCTGGTGCCTCTGCGAGAACGGGCGCTGGAAATTTTTGGTGACGAGAAATTTCTTGACAAGAAAGTGGTGAACGGAGCGCTGTTTGGTGGGCGCCTTCCTTTGAAGGCCATTGGCGCCTTTCTTGTGGCACCACCCTTGGCCTACTGTGCGTCCGGATTACCCGACCTCCCTCTTCTTATCGTGGAGAACAACCACACCTATTGGAGCCTAGCGAAGTGGAATATGCTCACGCACCGCTACTCCGCTGTCGCCTACGGCGTGGGCAATGCCTACGCTTCCCAGTCAAGTTCCGAAGGTAACGCCGTTGAGCAGGTAGTGCGTGAGTGCCATGCGAAGGGCGTGCTGTATTTCGGAGACTTGGATCCAGAGGGGATTGAAATCCCTCTGCGGTTCAATGCAAACAGCTCCATCAAGGTTGAGCCTGCTGTCAACCTCTACGAATTCATCCTTGAGCACGGCACAAAACGAAGTGGGGTCAAGCGCAAAGACGGCGATGCAAAGAGTGCCAAGCAGTGGCTTCCGCAATTGTGCGATGCAATTTGCGCGATGTGGGACGAGAACTACTGGATACCTCAGGAAAGTTTGGGTGTGGAGCAGCTATTTAATACAGATGGAGATCCCAGGGAACGTCCTGACAACCTAACGTAGGCTGGCGCTACGCACCTTGCCACCCACGCATAGACAGGTGGATTCCACGAATAGCACTCAAACTGCGGTAAAAAATTTGTAAGCCAACATCTGCTGATTTTAAATCAGCGATTTCCCCTCCTGAGATTTTCTTGCACTGCATCCACATAGAATAATCACGCAAATTATGTCAATGGTGGTTTAACAGAGCCCAGCATTGGTGTGTATCTGCTGTGCGCCTGCATCACGGCAGCCCCAATGGTGTGGACGTATGCGACGCATCCGGGCTATTTCAGCGGGCGCGCCTCGCAAGTGTCTGTGTTTGCGCGCAAAGACAAAAATGTTTCCCTTGCTGCCACCTTGCGCCACACCATCGGTCTGCACATGCGCCAATTCAATATCAAAGGCGACCAGAACTGGCGCCACAACTATCCCCCTGTGCCGCAGCTCGAACCACTCACCGGCGCCTTGTTTCTTGGCGGCTTGACGGCTTCATTTATTCTTTTTCTTCATGCTCTGTGGCGCCGCCTCGTGCAGCGCGCATACGACGGGCGCATCGTCAGCTACGGACTGCTTGGCGCGTGGTTTTTCGCCCTCCAGGCGCCTGCATTTTTTTCCATGAACGGAAACTCGCCCAGTGCGCTGCGCTCTATTGGCGTGACGCCAGTCATATTCATTTTTGCCGCCCTCGCTTTTGACGCTTTACTGAGATTTTATGAACGTTTCAAAAGTGAAACTGTGCAAAAAGCCATGCTGGCGGCCATCGCCGTCTTTTGCACCTATACCTTAATGTTTACCGCCTCAGAATATTTTGTCGCCTGGGGTCATGACCCACGCCAGCCCCGGGCATTTGGCGACACCCTGGAGCGCGGCGCAGCTCTTGCCGCTGAGCGGCTTTTGGAAGAAGCGCCAGAGATCCACGGCGTCAACGCCCTCAAATTGCTGCATCAAAATCCTGACAATATCAATGCCACCGACGCCCGCGGCAACACTGCACTGGCGCGCGCTGCCATCTGGGGGCACAGCCGCAGCGCCCACCTGTTGCTGGCACATGGCGCTGACGCCAACAGCGCCAACCGCGACGGCTTCACCCCCCTGATGCACGCCGCGCAGCACGGGCGCGCTGACGTGGTTCAGCAACTCCTGGAGCACGGCGTCAATCTCAACGCCACGAATAAAAAAGGCGCCACGGCGCTGCAATTGGCACAAGAGGCAAAACGCAGCGCCATTGCGCTCATGCTCCAGACTGCTCAGGCGCAGCAGCAGCGGCGGCGGCAATAGCAGCAGCCTCACCGCCTTGTCGGCTTTCTCCAACGCATCTACACCCCCTCTATATTGCGCCGCACAATAGAGGGGACTATGACAACAAACCTCACCCCTGCAGCCGCCCTTGCGTATGAGATGCCGCAGCCCGTGGAGCACCCGGAAAACTTCCCCGTTGCCTCCTGGCTGTGCCCGCCGGGTTTGCGTGCGCCCATTGCCGCCATCTATCACTTTGCGCGCTGCGCTGACGACATCGCCGACGAGGGTGACGCCCTGCCCGTGCGCCGCTTGGCGGACTTGGTCGCCTACCGCGTTGACCTGCACGCCGCCGCCGCTGGCCGCAGCACGCCCTCGCAGCGTTGGCCGCACATTTTTGAGCCGCTGGCGGTGCAAATGCGCCGCTTTGCGCTGCCGCTGCAGCCCTTTGAGGCGCTGCTGGACGCCTTTGAGCAAGACGTGCCTGCTGCACCTGTATGCCGTGGACGACGCTGCGGCGCGCGAGCAAAGCGACGCCATCTGCAGCGCGCTGCAACTCATCAATTTCTGGCAAGACTTGTCGGTGGACATCCCGCGCGGGCGCTACTACCTGCCGCTGGCCGAGTGCGTGGCGCACGGCATCGCCATCACCTGCCCGCGCGAACAAATCCCCGCCCTGCAGCCCGATGACGCGCGCGTAGCGGCGCTGCTGCACTCTCTGGCAGCTGGCACGCGCGCCCTCATGGACTACGGCGCTGCCCTGGTGCATCAGGTGCCCGGGCGCGCTGGCTGGGAGCTGCGGCTGACGGTGCTTGGCGCGCTCAACGTGCTCGAGCAAACGCGCGCCCTCGGCGCCCGCGCCCTGGTGCAGCGCCCCACGCTGCGCGCCACTGCCGCGCCGCTGCTGCTGTGGCGCAGCCTGTGGATGTGAGGCGCTGCATTTTGTCTTGGTATACCATGATTGCCAGCATATCTTGCGGGTGATGCAAACTCTTTCTGTGGAGTATAAGAAACTCAAATATACTCCATATAACTACTATTCATTGCCCGCAAAAGAAGCGGGCAAACACACAATACCCAATCATCTTGAAAAGCGCCACACCACCAGCGCCAGCAGGCACGCGGCAGCGCCCGCAGCGCACACCGCCGGCCAGCCGCCTGCGCGCCAGAGAAAGGCAGCCAGCGCGCTGCCGGCGGCGGCAAAGCAGAAGTTGCTCACGACAAGCGCCGTATTCAGCCGGCTGCGCTCGGCGTGGGAGAGTTCGAACAGCCGCGTCTGGTTGAGGATGTTCACGCCCTGCACCGCCAGCGCCAGCACTGCGGCGCAGGCGGCTATGCCCACGATGGAGCGCACGGCCAGCGCCGCTGCCGCCAGGCTTGCCGCATGTGCCGCGATGAAGGCGCCCAGCGCCGGGCGCCCCAGCCCGGCGTCTTGCAACTTGCCCAGCGCCACGCCCGCCAGCGCGCCCGTCAGAGCCGCCAGGCTCAGCAGCCCAATCTGGAACGTGCTGTAGCCAAAGGGCGGCGCGGCAAGCAGGAAGCTGGCTGCCGTCCAGAACAGGTTGAACGCCACACCAAACACCAGCCCGCCCATGAGCAAGATGGCCGGCAGCGCGCGGTAGCGCAACGGTGCGCTGGCCACATCCACCAGCAGCCGCAGCCACGGGCGGCTGGCGGGCGCGGGCAGGGGCGGCAGCGTGCGCCAGAGCGCGGCGGCCAGCAGCGCATTGAGCACGGCGGCCAGCACATAGACGGCGCGCCAGCCCCACACCGCCGCCACTGCGCCGCTGGCCAGCCGCACCAGCAGGATGCCCCCGGTGATGCCCGAGACCACTGCGCCCACCGCGCGCCCGCGCTGCGCCTGCCCTGCCAACTCCCCCGCCAGCGGCACGATGATTTGCCCGGACACCGTCAGCACGCCCACACCCGCCAGCAGCACGGCAAGCTGCGTGAAGCTGCCCGCTGCCGCACATGCGCCCAAGGCAAGGGACGCCGCCAGCATCAGCGTGCAAATCAGGCGCCGGCGCTGCGCCACATCGCCCAGCGGCACCAGCAGCAGCACGCCCAGCGCGTAGCCGCCCTGCGTGGCGCCGATGAGGCAGCCAGCGCGCTCCGCCGGCTGGCCGAAGTCCGCTGCCATGTGCGCCAGCAGCGGCTGCGCCCAATACAGGTTGCCAATCGCCAGCCCAGCGGCCAGCGCAAACAGCGTCAGCAGCGGCAGAGGCTTTTTCTTTACGGCCAGCGCCGCGAAGACGGCATAGAGCGCCGCGCAGATCGGCTTTCCGAACTGCTTTGTCAGCTTCAGAAACATGGAAAGAGCCTCCTATACGGGAAAGATG
>ONTY01000207.1 GCA_900320815.1 uncultured Pseudomonadota bacterium | reverse complement strand
TGAACGGGCTGGAAACGCTGCGTTTTTTTGCGCGCTTGAAGCGCGTGGACATCAGTGGCTGTGCAGCTTTGCTCGAGCGCGTGGGGCTGGGCAATGCGGGCAACCGCCCGGTGCGTGCATATTCCAAGGGAATGCGTCAGCGCCTTGGCTTTGCCCAGGCATTATTGGGGCAGCCGCGCGTGCTGTTTTTGGATGAACCGACGACGGGGCTGGATCCGCACGCCATCCACTTTTTCTGGGATACGCTTGCCGGTTTGCGTGCGCAGGGGCTGACTATTGTGCTTAGCTCGCACATTCTGGCGGAGTTGCAGCACCGCGTGGATCGTGTCGCCGTCATGGCCAATGGCAAAGTGCAGGCGCTGGGTACGCTACCGGAATTGCGCGCCATTTTTAATGTGCCATTTTCCGTACAGTTTGAAATGAAGGATGGCGCGCAGGTGCACGATTTTATGGCAGCGTTACCACCAGCACTGGCAGCACTGCCGCACGATATTGATGAAAGCGGTACTGCAACAGTGCGCGTGCCCGAGGCGCAAAAAATGGAACTGCTGCGCCATCTGCTTGCTGCCTCGCAAGTGCATGATGTTCAATTGAACGCGCCCTCGCTGGAAGACATGTTTTTCAGTGAAGGCGGTGCGGGTATGGATGCGAGATTGCAGCAGCAGACGCAACAGGGAGATGCATAATGGATTTCATTCAAGTTTTGACGCTGGCATTTAAAGAGTTTCGCGACCGCTTGCGCAACCGCTGGGTTCTGGCCGTGGCGCTGGTGTTTGCCGTCTTTTCACTGGTCATTACTTATGCAGGTGGTGCGCAGCAGGGCACAGTGGGGCTGCGCTCTCTGGAGTTCACGATTACCAGCCTGGTAAGCCTGGTGATTTATCTGGTGCCGCTGATTGCGCTGCTGCTGGGTTTTGACGCCATTGTGGGCGAGCGCGAGCGCGGCTCGCTGGATTTGCTGTTGGCGTATCCCATCACGCGCGGCGAATTGCTGCTGGGCAAATATCTTGGGCTGGCGTTGGCACTTGCACTGGCCATGCTGGCGGGACTGGCTACGGTGGGTGTGGTGCTGGTAGGGCAGTTCGGCGGACGCGCGCTGTTTCACTATGGCGGTTTTGTTGTCAGTGCGCTGCTGATGGGGCTGGCATTTTTGAGTTTGGCTGTGCTGGTCTCGGTGCTGGCAAAAGACCGCACACGCGCTTCCGGCGCCGCTATCGTGATTTGGTTTTTCTTTGTGCTGGTATTTGACTTGGCGCTGCTGGGCGTGCTGGTGGGCACGGCAGGGCGCTATGGTGGGGAAATGTTCCCGTATTTTCTGCTGCTCAATCCCACGGATGTGTTCCGCATTCTCAATGTGTTTTCTGCGGAAGGTGTGCGCAGCGCCTACGGGCTGGTGAGCGTGGTGCCGCCCGTGCTGCTGCGGCTGGACGTGCTCACTGGCGTCATGCTGGCGTGGATCGGTCTGCCGCTGCTCATTGCCAAATGGAGGTTCAAATGAATGTTGTCAATGCTGCGAATATGCGCTGCGCCTGCTGCGGGCGACGTGGCGTTCTGAAAATGCTGGCGGCGCTGGCACTGGCGCCGCTTGCTGCGTGTGACAGTGCACAAAAAGAAGCCAGCTTTGCGCCGGTGGAAATCGGCCCTGCGACCTCGTGCATGCTCGACGGCATGCTGCTGGCTGATTATCCTGGCCCAAAAGGGCAAATCCAGTATGCTGGCGAGAGTGAACCCTGGTTTTACTGCGACACGATGGAACTGATGAATACGCTGCTTGTGCCCGAACAGGTGCGCAAAGTCAACGCTGCTTATGTGCAGGATATGGGAAAAACCGACTGGGATAATCCAAAGGGCGCCTGGATTGATGCGCACACGGCGCTGTTTGTTCACGGCAGCCGCCGCAAGGGTTCGATGGGCGCTACGCTGGCCACATTCAGCAGTGAAGAAGACGCCAAAAAATTCATTGCCGAATGGGGCGGTAAAATACTGCGCATGAACGAAATCACCCCAGAAATCGTTGATTTGCGCGGCGGTGCCAGTACCGATTCAAGCATGTAAAAATATCCGACGAGGAGATACCGCCATGAAAACCTTTCTGACCTGTGCCGCACGCCGCCGCTTTTTGCAGCTTGGCGCATCCCTGCTGGCTGCCTGCACCTTGCCTGCTTGGGCGCAAGAGGCCGCTCCCGCCGTGCCTCAATCCGTGCCCAGCGATGCGCGCTGTCCCGTGTGCGGCATGTACCCTGCACGCTATCCGAAGTGGGCGGCGCAGCTGCGCTATCGTGATGGGGCGGTGCGCTACTTTGATTCGCCCGTGGAAATGCTCGCCTTCCTCGCTGATGTGCCGCGCTACGACAAAACGCACACACTGGATGACGTGCGCGGCAAGTGGCTCAGCGACGCCAGCGGCAGCGGCCAATGGATTGCCTTTGAGAGCGCCTGGCTTGTGCACGGCTCCACCATGCTGGGGCCGATGCGCACGCCCGACCTGCCTGCTTTCCTTAGTGAAGAAGCGGCGCAGCACTTCGCTAAGGAGTACGGCGGCCACGCCATGAAAGCCGTCGACGTGCCGCCCGACGTGGTGCACAGCCTTTCGCACCAACGCAGCAGTGGCAGCCATGACCATGAAGGGCATGGCGGACACGCGGGGCATGGTGGTGAACACACCACCCATGCCAGCGCCCCTGCCCACGCCGCCTCGCACCCGCACGAAGACGCCAGCGCCGTCACGCACACCCCCCATGCCAGTGCGCCTGAGCACGCGCACCAGCACCATCATCAGTAAAAAGCCATGAAAAAAGCAGTCGTCGGCGCCTCGCGTCCGCTCATGCACGCTGCCAGCGGCGCTGCCGGGGAAGAAAACCTGTTTTTCAGCCCCAGCGGCATGGGGCGGCAAACCAACCCCGTCATCCGCGCTGCCTGGCTTGCTCCCTGCGACGTACCCGCCGGCGCCGGCGCCGTGCAACCTATGTGTGGCGTGGAATGCGTCACTTTGCTTTGGCAAGGCGGCTTGCGCGTGCGCGACAGCGCCGCGCTGGACGTGCAGCTTGCCGCTGGCGACGCACTCTGGCATGGCACCGGCGCCGGCGTGCTGCGCGAAGAGCGTCCGCAAGCGGGCACCTTTGAAGCCTGTCACCTCTGGCTCAACCTGCCCGCACAGCACAAACTCACCGCTCCCTACAGTCAGCACATCGCCAGCGGCGACATCCCGCACGTGGAGCTGCCGAATGGCGCCGGTCACATGCGCCTGATTGCTGGCGAATGGCAAGGACAGCTTGGTCCCGCAGAAACCGTGCTGCCGCTGCAACTGTGGGACCTCAGCCTTGTTTCTGGTGCGCGCGTTGAACTGCCGCTGCCGCACGGCTGGTATGTAGAGCTGCTCGCCCTGCAAGGGCGCATGGGCGCCGACTACTGGCCTGACTCCATCCGCACGCCGCAAATGGTGATGTTTGACGCCTTTGGCGAAGATGTATGTCTGAGCGTGAGTGCCAGCAGCGTCCCCGCGCACCTGCTACTTGTCGCCAGTCAGCCGCTGGACGAGCCAATCAGCGCCGACGGCGCACTTGTAATGAACACAGCCGAACAACTCGCCCAAATGTGCCAGCACTTGGAGCAGGGCGGCTTTGGCACACTTCCTGACGAGGTTTGAAGGAACATATACTCTCAATCATATTCCTTGGTTGCCGGCAACTTAAGCCGTCGACAAAAAATAAGATACTGGGGTATTTTGCGTTGAGTTAATACTTCATCATTTAACATCGTATCGCTGTCTTGTGAAGCCGGTAATAGCTTGATACCCATGAAACGCCCGCTACGCGGGCGCCA
>ONTY01000260.1 GCA_900320815.1 uncultured Pseudomonadota bacterium | reverse complement strand
CACGGCGTTTACGAGCGAGGATTTTGTGCGCGCGGCGCTGGCGGAGTGTGCACCGGGAGCCGAGGTGCATTGCACGCCGGCCTGGTTCTGGGCGCATCAGGATGCCTGGCTGGTGCAGCGTGCGGCGTGATGCGGATGCCGCATGAAAGGAGTTGAGGCGATGAGTGGAAACACCTCTTTTTTTGACCGCCTGCGTGTGGAGCTGCGCGATGCGCTGGAGCTGGTGCTGCTGCCGAGGCTGGCGGTGCTATTGCCGTGGGATGCGTGCTTTGCGCTGTTCCGCCGCATGGCGCGCTGGGAGTGGCTCTACCGCGAGGCTTGCGAAGAGGCGCTGGATGAGGCGAGAAGGCGCGGCGCACTGCGCCCCGCTGATGAGGCGCGCTGGCTGTACGAGCAGCGGCTGGTGACGCTGGTGAACCACGCCGACCTGTATCTGAGCCGCCGGCGCAGCGATGCCTGGATGGCGCACTGGCTGGATGTGAAGGGTGAATGGCCGCCACCCTCGATGGGGGCGGGTGTGCTTTGCACTTTCCACTACGGCGCGGGCATGTGGGGGCTGCGTCAGGCGGCGCACGCGCGTATGCGCGCCAATGCGCTGGTGGCGCCGCTGGACGCCGAGCATTTCCAGGGGCGCAACGTGCGCTGGCGCTACGTGCTGGCGCGAACGCGCGAAATGGCGCGCGCGCTCGGGCGCCCGGTAAGGGAGGCGAGCAAATCCATGCGCTCGGCGCTGCGCGCGTTTGAAAACGGCGAGCTGGTGCTTGCTGTCGTGGATGCACCGGCGAACGCCGGCAGCGGCGCCATCATGCAGCCCAGCGCGCATGGGTTGGCTCTGCTGCGGCTGGCCGTCGAGTTCAAGATGCCGGTGACGGTCTACTCGACGCTGCTGGACGTGAACACGGGTCGGCGCATACTGCGCATTGAGCAGGTGGACGCCGGCGGCAATATTGCCAGTGTCGAGGAATTGACGGCGCGCGTGTTCGCGCATCTGGAACGCCTGATGCAGCGCGATACTGCAGCCTGGCATTTCTGGAGCGAGGCGGAGCGCTTTTTCGTGCGTTGACCGCCCAGGGTTTTTTCAAAGGAGCTTGCCATGAAACTCACACACTGGTTGGCCGTTGCAGCGACGGCGGCGCTTGTCGCCGCGTGCGGCAGCACCACGCAAGGCGGCGCGGTGGGCGCCAACCGCAGCCAGATTTTGATTGTCAGCGAGGCCATGATGGATGAGCAGGCCAAGCTGGCGTATGCCGAGACGCTGCAAAAAGCCAGCAGCGCGCGCACCCTCAATATCAACACGGCGCAGACGGCGCGCGTGAAAAACATCGCCAGCCGCCTGATTGCCCAGACAGGACATTTTCGCCAGGATGCGCTGCGCTGGGACTGGCAGGTGAATGTGATTCAGGAAAAAACCATTAACGCCTGGTGTATGCCGGGCGGAAAAATTGCGGTGTATTCCGGCATTATCGATACGCTCAGGCTCACGGACGATGAACTGGCGGCGGTGATTGGGCATGAAATCTCGCACGCGCTGCGCGAGCACAGCAGGGAGCAGGCGTCGGCCAATGCGCTGCAGAACCTTGGCATTTCTGCCATTTCGCAAGTGGCCGGGCTGGGCGACGTTGGCTCCACCGTCGTCAATACGGCAGCCAAATATGCGCTGTCGCTGCCGTTTTCGCGCAACCACGAAACCGAGGCGGATTTAATGGGACTGGAACTGATGGCGCGCGCCGGCTACAACCCGCAAGCTGCTGTGAGTGTGTGGCAGAAAATGAGCGCCGCCAGCGGCGGCAGCGTGCCGCAATTCATGTCCACGCACCCCTCGCACGCCACGCGCATTGCTGATTTGCAGGCCGCCATGCCCAAAGTGCTGCCGCTGTATCAAAATGCTGCGCGCGGCGGCGCACGCACCAAGAGCGCGCCGGCGCAGAAAACCCAGTCGGGCGTGCGCAGTTTCAACACGCCCATCGGCCAGCCACGGCGCTGACCGCAGGCGGATTTTTTGCCAGCCAACCAAGCCAGCATCACAGGCCGGCGCTGCCAGCGGGCGGCACCGGATTTTCTTTTTGCATTCACAGGAGAGAAAAAACCATGCGTTTTTCCATTTTTGCACTGGCCGGCGCTGCGGCGCTGACCGCGTTTGGCGCGCACGCCGCCGAATATGCGATTGACCCGCACCACACCTACGCCACCTTTGCCATTGACCACAATGGCGCGTCCATCAACCGTGGGCGTTTTGACAATGTCAGCGGCACGATTGAATTTGACCTCGCCGCGCGCAGCGGCAAGGTGGACGTGAGCGTGGACGCCAACGCCGTCTCCGCCGGCTCGCAGCAGTTCAACGACCATCTGCGCAGCCCCGACCTGTTCAATGTGGCGAAATTCCCCGCCATGCGTTTTGTTTCGGACAAATTCGTGTTTGACGACGGCGGCAAACTCACGGAAGTGCAGGGGCAAATGACGCTGCTCGGGCAAACGCACCCGCTCGTGCTGAAAGCCAGCCAGTTCACCTGCTACGAAAACCACATGGCCAAGGCCGAAGCCTGCGGTGGCGATTTTGAAGCCACCATTGACCGCACCCTCTGGGGCATGAACTACGCCGCCAAGGAAATGGGCAACGCGCAGGTGCGCATCGGCGTCACCATTGAAGCCTTCAGGAAACAGCCGGCGCAGTAAAGCGCCATGTGTATGCAAAAAAGCCCGCGCGAAGCGCGGCTTTTTTATGGTGAATTGATTGGGTATTACATCATCGCCGGCTTATGAAGCCGATAATGAGGCATGAATGCCGCAGGTATTGTAGGGGCGCCCGTTGTGGTTGCACGCCATCCGCTGCGCACGCAAAAAGGGCGCCCTCGGTCGCCGC
>ONTY01000210.1 GCA_900320815.1 uncultured Pseudomonadota bacterium | reverse complement strand
TACCGCTGCACGGCGGCGTGCGTGCTCAACATGTTCCCCCACACCGCACACGTGGAAAGCCTCGCCGTCTTTGAGCGCGAAGACTGAAAGCAACACATGGCCACCGACATCCTCAGCTTGCGCATCTGCGCCCAGGGTTTTGCCAAAGTCGCCAGCGGACAAACCCGCGTCAAATACCGCCCCGACACCTCCTACTGGCGCAGTCGGCTGCTGGACAAAAGCGGCCAGCCAAGGGCGTTCAGCGCCGTCCACATCCGCAACGGCTACCGCACCGACTCGCCGCTTGCCATCCTTGCGCTGCGCGGCATCGATGGCCCCGTGGCGCACGACGGCGCGCCGCACTGGCGCATTGAACTGGGCGCAGTGCAGCAGGTGCTGCACTATGGGGAAAAGATCTGAATATTGACAAATACCATGCATATTTAAATGCCATTGCCCGCAACATAAGCCGGCAAAAAAATAGATACTCCAACAGGCAGCAACTATCGACCGCTCTCTGAGGCGGTATTTGTGGCGCGTGGCAGCGGCTGTGCCCGGACTTGGCCTTGGCGCGACAATTGCCGCTGCGCGCAGCCAGGCGCTCCCCCTCTCCCTTCTCTCTCTCAGACCCCAAGGCTTTTTGATATGTGCGGCATCGTCGGCGTGGTCAGCAACGCCCCGGTCAATCAACTGATTTATGACGCGCTGCTGCTGCTCCAGCATCGCGGACAAGACGCAGCGGGCATCGTCACGCAGCAAGGCGGGCGCTTTTTCATGCACAAGGCGCGCGGCATGGTGCGGGACGTATTTCGCACGCGCAATATGCGCGCGCTGCCGGGTGCGAGTGGCCTGGGACAGGTGCGCTACCCCACGGCAGGGCAGGCAACAAGCGACCAGGAGGCGCAGCCTTTCTATACCAGTGCTCCCTTTGGCATCGTGCTGGTGCACAACGGCAACCTGACCAACGCCGCCGCGCTGCGCCGCGCGCTGGCGGGCAGCGACCACCGCCACACCAACACCGACAGCGATAGCGAAGTGCTGCTGGGCGTGTTGGCGCATGAGCTCGAGCGCGCCACGCGCGGCGGCACGCTGGGGCCGGAGGAGGCGTTTGCCGCCGTGGCCGCAGTGCATCGGCGTGTGCGCGGCTCATACGCCGTCATCGCGCACATTGCCGGGCGCGGTATGTTGGTATTTCGTGACCCGTATGGTATTAGGCCACTCTCCATCGGGCACGGTCCAAATGGCGCCGTGATGGCCGCCAGCGAGAGCGTGGCGCTGGAAGGCACGGGCTACCAGGCCGAGCGCAGCGTCGCCCCCGGCGAGGCCATTTTCATGACGCTGGAAGGCGAAATACACGCGCGCCAGTGCGCGCAGCATTCGCAGCTTTCGCCGTGCATTTTTGAATATGTCTATCTGGCGCGCCCTGATTCGGTGCTGGACGGTATTTCTGTCTATCAGGCGCGGCTCAATCTTGGGCAGACGCTGGCGCAGCAGCTGATTACGACAATGGCGCCCGATGATATTGACGCCGTCATTCCCATTCCTGAATCCAGCCGCCCCAGTGCCAATGAACTCGCACGCCTGCTTGGGCGTCCGTACCGCGAAGGTTTTGTAAAAAACCGCTATGTGGGGCGCACCTTTATCATGCCCGGGCAGGTGGTGCGGCAGCGTTCGGTGCGCCAGAAACTCAACGTGATTGGCAGCGAGTTTGCCGGGCGCCGCGTTTTGTTGGTAGACGATTCCATTGTGCGCGGCACCACCAGCCGCGAAATTGTGCAAATGGCGCGCGACGCTGGCGCGCGGCGCGTCTATCTGGCCAGTGCCGCGCCGCCCGTGCGCTATCCCAATGTCTACGGCATTGACATGCCCACACGCGAAGAGCTTGTGGCCAATGGGCGCAGCGTGGAGCAGGTGCGCGCGCTCATTGGTGCCGATGCACTGATTTACCAGGACACTGACGCCATGAAGCGCGCGGTTGGCAGTCTGAACCCTGCCATTACCGCTTTTGAAGCCTCCTGCTTTGACGGCATCTATATTACCGGTGATATTGGCGAAGACGATATTGGCCGGCTGCAAAAAGAGCGCCCAGTTGCTGCCGCCGCTGATGATGGCGACGAGAACTGATTTTTTTCCCCCTTTCGCAAAAACCACTGAAGCCTTGGCACCACACCCAAGGCTTCAGTGCATTGTTTCCTGTTGAACATACCCATGAACACATCCCGCGTCCGCACCCGTTTTGCACCTTCTCCCACTGGTTTCATTCATTTGGGCAATTTGCGCTCCGCGCTCTATCCCTGGGCGTTTGCACGCGCCAAGGGCGGCGATTTTGTGCTGCGCATTGAAGACACCGACCTGGAACGCTCCTCGCAAGAAGCCGTCGACGTGATTGTGCAAAGCATGGCATGGCTGGGCATCACGCCCGATGAAGGGCCGTTGTATCAAATGCAGCGCATGGCGCGTTACCGCGAAGTGCTGGCGCACATGCTGGAAAATGGCAGCGCGTACCGCTGCTATATGAGCCGCGAAGAGCTGGACGCACTGCGCGCACGCCAGGAAGCTGCCCATGAAAAACCGCGCTACGACGGCACCTGGCGGCCAGAAGAAGGCAAAACCCTGCCGCCCATTCCCGAAGGCGTGCAGCCGGTGCTGCGTTTTCGCAATCCAAAAGAAGGCAACGTGGCGTGGGACGATGCCGTCAAAGGCCATATTGAGTTTGCCAACAGCGAACTGGACGATCTGGTGATTGCCCGCCCCGACGGCACGCCAACGTACAATTTTTGCGTTGTCGTCGACGATATGGATATGAAAATCACCCACGTGATTCGCGGCGACGACCACGTGAACAACACTCCGCGCCAAATCAACATTTTCCGCGCTCTGGGCTGCGAGCCGCCCGTCTACGCGCACCTGCCCACCGTGCTCGATGCGCGCGGCGCCAAACTCTCCAAACGCAGCGGCGCCAAAGCCGTCACCCAATACCGCGATGAAGGTTATTTGCCCGACGCGCTTATCAATTATCTTGCGCGCCTTGGCTGGAGCCACGGTGACGATGAGATTTTCAGCCGCGCGCAATTTCTGCAATGGTTTGACCTGGAGCATCTGGGCAAAAGTGCCACGCGCTTTGACGAAAAGAAACTGCGCTGGGTCAACGCGCAGCACATGCGCGCGCTGCCCGATGCTGAACTCGCCGCCCTGGTGCAGCAGCAGCTGAAACGGCGCGATATTCAAACCGACGCGCGTTTGCCTGCCATTTGCCAGCTTTTCAAAGACCGCTGCGAAACCACGGTGGAACTCGCCGGCTGGGCTGCGGCCTATTTCGCTGATGTCACTCCAGACGCCGCCGAGCTGGCAAAACATGTGAACGACACCTCAAAACCCGCCATCGCCACTTTGCGCGAAAAACTCGCCGCGCTGCCCGAATGGACAGCGCCCGCGATTGCCGAGGCATTTTCTCAAACGCTAGAGCAGCACCAGTTCAAAATGCCCAAACTCGCCATGCCCGTGCGCCTGCTGGCGCTGGGCGCCGCGCGTGCGCCCAGCGTGGATGCCGTGCTGGCGCTGCACACGCGCGAGGCGGTGCTGGAGCGCCTCGCCCGTGCTGCTGCGGTGTGAAACTGGGGTAGGACTGTTTCTATATACCTCATCTCTTTGTATTCAAGCGCCCGCAACTTGTGCGGGCAAACAGACGATACTCTTTGCATAGGGCAAGAATTGTGCCCGCGCTGCCAATAAAAAAACCGGCTGCCGCGCCGGTTTTTTTGTTGTAGGTGCCTTTCAATTTTTTGAGGTTTCGTCATCACGACGGCCAA
>ONTY01000213.1 GCA_900320815.1 uncultured Pseudomonadota bacterium | reverse complement strand
GTCAATGAATAAATGTGGCTCCTCAAAACTTTGCTGAATGGCGGCGACGGTGGCGCTATAGCTGGCATCGCCAGCGAGCAGACGCTCTGGCTGCCCCTCGCGCAGGCGCACGACTGGAATATGCGCCAGGGTAATGCGCGCGTCGGCGGTGCTGATGCTCTCGCCGCTGTGGAAGGTGATGGTGCGCGGCTTGGCAGGCGGAAAGAAAAAATCTCGGCTGCTTTCAAATGGCGCCGGAGAAACAAGCACGTGCGAGAGCGCATCGTGCCGCCGCGCGAACAGGGAAAACGCATACCCCACGTAAAATCCCATCGTTTTGCGCCCGCCAGAAATGGAAACATGCAGGCGGGAGTTTTCTGTGCGTGTCAGGCGGCACAGCAGGGCGGTAATGCTGTCAGCAGCCCAGGTATTTTCCTCGGGACTGCAAATATCGTCCAATTCTGTGCCTTCCGGTGTTTTGATGACGTGGATATTGTCTTCGCCAAACTCTGGCTGCCCCAGCACTGGATAATCACGCAACAGCGCCGCAAACTGCCCGCGCCGCAACAAGTGCTCAATGGCTAGCGCGCGCCCTTTGAGAGTGGTGATGATATGCACCTCGTGCGGAATAAACGGTGCGCTGCCATCAGCGGGCATGGCCAGCGCATACAGCGTTTCCGTGACGATTTGCGGTGAAATGCCAGTGACGGCCAGGAAGATGTGGCGGGGGCGGGCAGAAGTGGGCGGCATGGCGGTGATGGTCAAAACAATGCTTTGCGCAGTTCGCGCAGTTTTTGGGCGAGTTTTTCTTCGTCCAGCAGCAGGCGGCGGATATTCTCGTTGAATGGGCGCACGCCGTGCGCCATGCCGTTGCGCAGGCTGGCGAGGAGTTTGAAATCGTCGCTGGCGACGCGCCAGTGGTCAAGTGCGTTTTTGCGTTCGTCAAAACTGTTGAAGTCACCGTGCTGGCGCCAGATGGCGCGCGAGATAAAGCCCTCCTGCATGAAAATAATGGCGCGCAGCCAGTCGCGGCGCTGCATATACATATCGGCCAGGGAAAGTTCCCAGTCGGCGCGGCTTTCGCCCTTGAACCAGGAGACATTTTCTGCCAGCGGCGCGCTGAACAGCTGCCCGAGTGCACCGCTGTGCTGCTGGATGTGCCTGAAGGCGCCAGTGAGGTTTTGGCGCGCCTGCACCGGGTTGCTGCTGCGTTCAAAATATGCGGCGCGTCCCAGCATGGCGGCGCGCTCTGGCGCCATGCCGTCGGCTTCAAACAGTTTTGCAAAAATGCCGTAGTCGCCGCTGCGCTCATAAATGGCCAGGCTTTCTATCCAGTCGAGCATGTGGAGCATGCCGCCCAAGTTGAGCACGGGGGTTTCACCATTTTGCGTCATTTCCAGCGCGCCGTAATACACGTCCTGAATTTGCACGTGGCGCACGTATTTGAGGTAGCGCGCGGCGACGAGGGCGAGCATGGGCAGGTGGCGGAAGCCGTGCGTGACATCAAGGACGATGTTTTCTTCGGGGTGCACGGCGCTGGCCAGTTCGAGCAGGATTTTCGCTTGCTCGGCCTCATTTTCTGCATAAGGGATGAGCAGGCATTGCACGGGAATGCCAAAGCTCTCTGACAAGTGCTGCGCGGGGGCGACGAGTAAATCAGGGGTGACGCTTTCGGAGGCGACGGCGTCAATGAGCGGCAAAATGTCGTCGCCGGCGTTTTGATGGTCAAAAAAGACATCCCACATGCTGCCGCGCGTGCCGACAAGGATGAGTTTGTCTGGCTGAATGCAATCTTTCAACCCCATGCCGAAAAAGGGGACTTCACGCATCTGCCCGTCAGAATAGCGGTAGCGCGCGCTGCGGTAGCCGGTGTGCGGGTCAAGGCGGCTTTTTCCAATCAGGCTTATCAGGGTGGTGTTCACGGTGTTTTTCCTTTTCAATCAGGTGGGAAAGATTGTGCCGGCCACGGCGCGCACGTCAAAGCGTTCGAGCGCAGCGCCCATGCTGCGCAGTTCGTCGGCGGAGAGTTCTTGCCCACGCGCGCTGGCGGGCATGTTCAGCGACAGGTTCCAGTATTGCGCGCCTTGTGCACATACGCGCGCTGCCAAATGCACGGGCAGGGAGCCAATGACAATATCGCCGCTGGCAAGGCGCTGAAAATCGGCCTCTTCCAGGTGCGTGATGTGACGCGCAAAGGCAGGGCCGTGCGCGCGCATCCATTGCAGCGCGCCGGGGTGTCGGCTGACGAACCAGGTGCTCATGGGGTTCCCTTTTTTGTTTCAGTTGTTGTTAATGAGGATTTTGAATATCTTTTTGTCCGCAGTTTTCAGCAGTTTTTCTCGTTCGGCTGCGGGCAGGAAGGCGTGCAGAAAGCCTTGGCGGATGAGTGAGAGGCTCTCCCATTGCGTCAGCCCGCCTTCGGCCATGCGCGCGGCGGCGAGATATTCGCCGCTTAATGTGGTGCGCGAGATGCCGGGGTTGTCGGTGCATAGCGTCAGGGGGATGCCCTTGTCCAGCAGGGTGCGCAGGGGGTATATGTTGCAATCGGCGCTTTCGGGAAAATCGGGGTCGCGGAAGCCAATGACTTCGCGGTTGGAGCTGGGGCAGAGTTCCAGGCAAATATCGCGGTCACGGAAGCGCGCGGCGAGTTGTTCGTGGTCGGCCAGCGTCAGGCCGTGGCCGATGCGGTCAGCGTGCAGGTGGTAGGCGGCTTGCCAGATGTTCTCCGCTTCTTCGCCTTCGCCGGCGTGGATGGTTATGGGCAGGCATTCTTCAAACGCTGGCACGAAGGCGGGGGCGAGTTTTTCAGGCTGGGTCTGGGTTTCATCGCCAGCCAAATCAAGCCCCAGAAGAAAGTTATTCAGTTCAGGCAGTGCTTGCTGTACCTGTTTGACGATTTTTGCATGGGTTTTGGTTTGGCGGCGGTCCAGAATCCAGAGAAAACCGATGCGCGGCGCGGCGGCGGGAAAATCTGCAGCGCACACGGCAGCGCCCGCCCGTTGTAGGGCTTGGCGCAGCTCACGTAAAAAGGCGATGGGGTCGAGCGGACAATATTTGTGCGGGCTGCCGCGCAGTTCCAGATACATCACGCCATCATTCCGCGCTTGCTGCACGATGGCAGCGGCGTAGGGGGCGAGTGCTGCCGGGTGCCCCAGCACGGCGGAGCCGGTGAGTTCGCCGGGGCGCTCGTAGGCGGCAAAGCCGTGCGCGTGCTTCGTTTTGAGGGCAACGCGCGGTTGCGTGACGTCAAACAGGTTGCGCTCCAGTTGTTCGTCGCTGGCGTGCAGCAGCAGCGCGGCGCTGCGGCAGGCGCGTTCGGCGGGAGGGGCGCTGCCTTCTTTCAGCGTGTCCGGCCAGTCCCACGACCATTGCGCTTGTTGCAGCAGCGGGTCGATGCAGCGCAGGGCGCTGGCTTGTTCCGCCCGGTTGCACGCATTCCAAATAGCGTGCGCCACTTCTTTTTGCTGTTCCAGCGACAGGCAGCCCCCGATGTGGCAGTGCAGTTCGGCTTTGGGGAGGCTTTGCAGCCATTGCAGGTGCGCTGGTGCAAGTTTTGTGCGGCGCAGTGCGCTGATTGTTGCCGGCGGCAGGCGGTAGAGGGTGCGCCAGTTTTCGTGGTGCTCGTCACTGGCGATGCTTGCCAGGAAATTACCCATGAGGTCGCGGCTTTCGCGCTGGCGTGTTTGCAGGACTGCGACCTCGTGGGGCTGAAGGTGGGCGCCGTGTACAGCCAGAACGCCAAGACGCTTGAGGAATATCAAGCACCGCTGGAAGCCGGCCACTTGCCCGTGGTGCGCGGCCTCACCGCCTCGGCAGACGACCTGCTGCGCCGCGCCGTCATCATGGCCATCATGTGCCAAGGGCGTGTGCGTTTTGCCGACATTGAAGCCGCGCACGACATCAACTTTGCGGACACCTTCGCTGCCGAACTCGAGCGCCTGCGCACCATGCAGGGCGACGGGCTGGTGGAAGTGCAGCCAGACGCCATCCAGGTCACGCAGATGGGGTGGTTCTTCGTGCGCGGCGTGGCGATGGTGTTTGACACCTACGTGCAAAGCGCGCGCGCTTTTCCAAGATGCTATGAGGAGCACGCCATGAACGCCGACGAGCTACAACGCCAACTGGACGAATACCAGAAGTGGCGCATCGCGCTGGTGAAATGCTGGATGACCGCTATGGTTTTCAACCCATACGCTTCCGCCCTGCACTGGTATTTCCCCATCGGCATCCGCCCGTGGTGGATACCGGGCTTCTGAGGCGCGTGCCGCCTGCCTTACCTACGGGGTAGCGCCCTAAACTGGCGCCCAGTTTTCTTTTTGCTAAGGACGGAACCGAACCATGCTCCCCCTGCTTCCCTTTGTCGCCGGCGTTGCTGTTGGCGTCTACGCTGCCAATGCGCTGCGGCGCGGCGATGTGCGAGAGAACCTGCTGCGAACCGCCAAGACTCTGTTTGACGCCGCGCAAGCCTCCATGCAGCACCTGCAGCAACGCAGCGAGCAGTGGCGCGAGCAGTGCGAACGATGGGGGCAGGCCCACACGCGCCCGACATGGACGAGGAGGGCGAACAGAACGCTGCCGACAGCGACTTGGACGACGACGCCTACGAACCCCAGCCGCGCCGCCCCAGCACGCGCCGTGGCGGGCGCCGCCGTTCCCGCCGCGAAGAGCCGGACAGCGGCTTCGACGCCGATGACGACGCCCCCGCCAGCGAAGCTGAGGACGAGGGCGAAAACAGCGCGCGCGCCTGAGCCGCAAGAGGCGGCGTATGCCATCGTCGCCGGCATAACAAGCTGGCGATGATGTGGTGTATCAATAGGTATATGAGATCCATATGCACATAGGGACAGCTGATAGAATGCCGCTCCGGTTGTTCGTGCAGCGTATCCGTACCCCGCATATTTCCCGATAAAACCACCTCATGTTTACAATGATTTTGCAGTCTGAACAGTATTCCAGCCGCTGGATTCGGCAGCCCGCTGCATTGCTTGCGCGGCTCACGCGCGCAAGCAATGCAGCGGGCGTCCTAACTGCGCGAGAGTGGGGCATGAAAACCTGGAAAGCGCTGGATGTCGAAACCATCATGGCGTGCGGTATTTTTTTTATGGTTGTTACGCTTTTCTGGTCTGCTGTCGAGGCGTACAGACACGCATTTGATTTTACTGACGAAGCGTTTTACCTTATCACAATAACGTCACCTCGTCTTGCTGTAACTCCGCCGACCCAATTCGGGGTATTTTACCACCAGCTTTTCAATCTGCTTGGGCATGATGTATTTCTCCTGCGGGTTGTCGATATGATATTCAGATATACCCTGTCATTTCTGCTTGTCTGGTTGGTTTTAGCAGAAAAAATCCGTAATTTTGGCAAAAAACACATCGCATGGGCAGTGGTTGCAGGTATCGCGGCCCTATCGTTCATGTCAAATACGCACTATTCTCAGTGGCTAGGGACGCCGGGCTATAACACACTGAATTTCGAAGGGTTGCTTGTTTGCATGATGGGTGTGGTTTTGTCGTCGACCGAGAGTTTTCGAAAGAAATACTTCGGTTTAGTTGTTGCGGGGCTTGGATGCACATTGTGCTTTCTGGCCAAGATGACATCTGCGGCACTGTTGCTTTGTGGCCTGTCCTGTTATTTTTTTCCCGTTTCAAAGGAAAAATTTACGAAGCTGTGTATCGTCTACGGTGCATTCACTATCTCATTGTTAATAAGCGCATGGTTGATCAGCGGTTCTCCCTATCAATTTGTTGCCGACAGTGCTAGGGGATATCATGATCTGTTGGCCGCTGATTCTCGACATCAATATGGAGTCTGGTCGGCGTTGAGACGCTTCTTAAGCTGGCGTAAAATTTCAGTTTATGATGGCATGTTTTTTATATCGGGATCTGCATATTTATTGCTTATTTTTTCATGCCAAAAGATGAAGGAAACATCGCTGCTTGTTACGATATTTACATGCATGGCTTGCACATCTTTTATCATGTTCCCAGTGATGGCGCGTTCATTGGGGGTTCCAATTCACTTTTTTATACTCAATGCAACGATTATAATTTTAGTGAGTATCTTTTATCTTTTTGTTGCAAACAATGGTGCTGCAAAATCGCTTTGCAGCGGTTTTGCACTACCGCTGCTGTTTTTTCTTATGCCTTGCATATATGCGCTTGGAACCAACACTAGTTATTTGGCTCAAGGGAATAAAATAATTATTCTTCCGGTGATTG
>ONTY01000265.1 GCA_900320815.1 uncultured Pseudomonadota bacterium | reverse complement strand
CATATGACTTATAGAGATGCATCTATACGCTGCCAAAATATTCCCATACGCATAGGGGGCGGAAAGTTAGAGCTTTCTAAAGATAGGGCTGAGTTTATCGAAAATATGCGAGAACAAGCAAAGCGAGGTGGTTTCATACCGGGGACACCAATCATTAACTTAAGTGGCAAACAACAAGGTTTGCTATACGCGCTTGAAGCTGAAGTGGTCGGCGCAGGCTGGCTGGGGATACCGAAGAGCCAGATTTCTTGGTGGACACGGGTTTTTGAGCGGGAGCCACAGGACAAGCTACAGCGCTCTTGGGTGTTACTACTGGAGTCTGACAAGGAAGACGCCTTCCGAAATCAGTTTTTTGCACACTTGAATCTGGACTTTCCTGGCAGCTATGAAAAACGGGCAGAGTGGATCTATCAAGGAAGGAAGCCGCCGTATGTGTTATATGCACCTAAAAAACCACACGAGTAATGTGTGTCTTACTTATTCATCTTTTTTTTGAAATTCGTCCATGAACAAATTTGAGGAGCTAACTTGATGGCTGCTGGTAACTCAAATTCAAACCAAGCAATAAAAACTGAACCGGTTCCATTTTTTAACGCCACCGCTGCGGCCTTTGGCGTTGATGTGTCCGCCAGCGTGCAGCGCGTGCTGGAGAGGGGGCAATTTGTGCTGGGGCCGCAGGTGCAGGCGTTTGAGCGCGCATTTGCGGACTTCATCGGCGCGGCACACGGCATCGGTGTGGGCAATGGCACCGATGCGTTGCTTCTGGCGTTGTTGGCGCTTGATGTGCGCCCCGGGCAGCACGTGTTGGCGGCGGCGAATGCGGGCTTTTATGGCAGCACAGCCATTGCCCGTGTGGGCGCAGTGGCGCGCTATGTTGAAGCTGATGAAGAGCGCCTGACGCTTTCTGTGCCGGCAGTGCAGGAAGCATTGCAAAAAGAGAAACCGGCTGCAGTTATCGTGACGCACCTTTATGGGCGTATGGCCGACATGCCTGCGTTGACAAAAATATGCGCTGCCGCTGGCGTGCCAATCGTGGAAGATGTGGCGCAGGCGCATGGCGCGCAGCTTGGCGGGCGAAAAGCTGGCGCGTGGGGAACACTGGGCTGTTTCAGTTTTTACCCCACAAAAAACCTTGGCGCTATTGGCGACGGCGGCTTGGTGACGACATCAGACGATACGTTGGCGCAGCGGTTGCGTGCTCTGCGTCAATATGGCTGGCAGGAGCGTAAATATGAAGTGACGCTTGCTGGCGGCATGAACAGCCGTCTTGATGAATTGCAAGCAGCCGTGCTGCTTGACAAGCTCCCGCGCCTTGATGCAGCCAATGCCGCGCGCCGCGAGATTTCTGCACGCTATAACGCAGCATTTTCCGATTTACCCCTGCGCTGTCCGCCGAATGCAGAAGCGAGCAACGTGGTGCATCTTTACGTGGTGCGTAGCACACAGCGCGACGCGCTGCGCGCACATCTGCAGGAGCGGGGCATAGGGTGTGATGTGCATTATCCCATTGCTGACCATTTGCAGCCAGTGTATGGAAGGAATGGCGATGTCTCTTTGCCTGTTACCGAGCGCGTTTGCGCCGAGGTGCTCTCGCTGCCCTGTTACCCGGGACTGGACGCAACGCAGCAGCAACGCGTAATTGATGTAGTGCGAGATTTTTTTAAAAGGAGCAGCGGATGCTGAGCCTTATCATTCCGGTCTACAAAAATGAGGATTCGCTACCCGACTTGCTCGAACAATTGCAGGGACTGCACCGCGAGTTGGAAGACACACTTGAAGTAGTGTTCGTAGTGGATGGCAGTCCGGACAACAGCTACGCCATCTTGCAAGAGCGCCTGCCAACAACGGGACTGCGCGCGACGCTAGTTTCACTCACGCGCAACTTTGGCTCTTTTGCTGCAGTGCGTATGGGGCTGCAACATGCAAGTGGAGAATTTTTTGCGGTGATGGCAGCTGATTTGCAGGAGCCACCAGAGCTTGTGTTGCAAATGCACAGTCGCTTGCGAGCGGGCGATGTGGATGTGGTGATTGCTGAGCGCATGGCGCGCGATGATCCACTGCTCTCGCGCTGGCAGTCGCAAATTTTCTGGGCACTCTATCGCCGTTACGTGGTGCCCGATATGCCTGAGGGCGGGGTCGATGTGTTTGCTTGCAACCGCCCGTTCCGCGATGCGCTGCTTGGGTTGGAAGAGCGTCGCAGTTCGCTGATTGCACAGATTTTTTGGCTGGGTTTTCGCCGTGCCAGTGTGCCCTATGTGCGCCAGGCACGCCGTTATGGAAAATCAGCGTGGACGTGGCGCAAAAAAGTGTCCTATTTGGCTGACAGCGTTTTTGCATTTTCAGGCTTGCCACTACACCTGCTTTTGCAGACAGGTTTTTATGGCATTGTCATGACGCTGGTTTTGGGTGGTGCGACGTTGTTCGGGCGACTGATGGAGTTGTTTGCCGTACCCGGGTATACCATGACGCTTTTGGTAGTATTGTTTTTCGGCTCACTCAATTTATTCAGTCTGGGTATTGTGGGCACGTACACCTGGCGCGCATATGAAAATACCAAACAGCGTCCACAGGCCATTGCGCAAGCAGTACAACATTTTGGAGATGCGGTATGAGTGTAAATATCCATCCAGAGGCGCGCTTGAGCCAAGCCAGCGTTGCTGCTGGCGTGAGTGCCGGGGCATTGGCTGTAGCAGCGGCTGGCGCGGTGTTGGAAGCAGGTTGCACGCTTGGCGTTGGTGCAGTGGTCGGTGAACGGGCG
>ONTY01000214.1 GCA_900320815.1 uncultured Pseudomonadota bacterium | reverse complement strand
TGACACCCCGCCAAGAATCCACGCATCAGGCTCATTGACCACTTGCGCTGCCGCACGAATATCAGCATCTGTGACGGGCAATTGCTGCCGCGCTTTTTCCTTTGCCTCATTGCCATGCTCTTTGAAGGCGTGGCGCACCGCAAACATATCTGCCGTGTGGCTGAATCCTTCATCCACCTGCAGCCCTTCTTCACGCAACTGCGCCCAGTGCTCCGGCTTGCCGTTGCCAAGGTTCACCATGCGGTTTTCGTTGCTCTTGGAGCGCGCCGCGTCCGCCAACTCCTGCATTGACTGCGCGCGCTTTTGCCACTTGCGCCGGCTGTACATCGGCGTAATCTGCGCCGCCTCTGGCGTCAGCGGCGAGTAGCTCGGCTGCCCGTGCCAGCGCCGCACCCATTCGGCTGCCGGCAGGATGAAGCTGGCGATGATTTCATCGTCGCTCACGCGGATGTTTTCAAAGCCTGGCACATGCTGGCGCAGCCAGGTGCGGATGGCGGCCACCAGCCGGCGCACAAAGCCGATGTCGGGCTGCGTCTCCGCCATATGCACCAGCACCTCTTCGGCCGCCTGCAGGCGCTGCTGCGCGCTCATGGCCGCCCACACCTGCGCGTCGCTGGCGCTTTGCGCCGTCATGCCGGCGGGCAGCTTCGCCGCGTCCAGCAGCCCGTATTCGCGCGCCTGGGCGATGATGCCCTCGCGGCGCACGTCCAGCATCTCCGCCAGAATCGCACCCAGCGCCCGGCTGTCAAACGCGCCGCGCAGCCCGTAGTGCCCCAGCACCTCGTGCGCCACCACGCGCGTCACAGCAAGCGGCGTGTTCGCGCGCCTGGCGAACACATACACCTTGCCATTGTGGTAGACGGCCTCTGCGTCGCCCTCCGCGCCCTGGCTGCGCTGCGCCGCGTCCAAGTCGCGGATGGCCTGCGGCACGGCGGGGTCGCGCACGTCCCACACCACCTGCACCTTGGGCGCGTTCTTCCACGCGCGGATGACCTTGTTCGCCATCATCTGCACGCGGTTCACGGTGCTGCGCTGCGCGCGCGTCAACGGTTCAGTGCGGGCAGTATTGGCCGTGTCTCCCTGTTCGCGGCGGCTGAAGCGGATGTCGGGATTGGCAGCGTCAAACGTGCCGATGTTGCCAGTGGCGCTCTTTACCTGCGCTGGCTTCAACGCAACAACGCTCTGCGTGGTCTGTTTGCCAAACCCGCCTTCATCCTCTGTCAAGACGATGCCATCAAAGCCGCTCTCATGGAAATACCCATCCACCAGCTTCTTTATCCTGGCAGCCAGCGCCCTTTCTTTTTTGTCCCATTCATCCAGCAACGCATCTTGCGCAGCATCATCAGCCAATGACTCCAGCCGCGTGTTGTAGCCGGCGTTCATGCCGTCCATCTCATCCATCAGGCGGCCATAGTCGGGGACGTTTTCGCGCAAATGCCTGTCCAAATCCGCCCTGTCATGGACGCGCAGCGGATTCTTGATGTTGGCAAACAGCGCCATTTGCCGCTTGCCGCGCAAGCCAATGTCGCCATCGTGCGGCTTCATAAAGACGCCAAAGGGCGTCTGTGGGTCACTGCTCCCTGCACCCAGTCGGCGCACGTCAAACACCGTGAAGTCTTCGCCCGTCTGGTGGAACATCACCAGCGGCTCGCCCCTCTCGTCCACCACGGCGGAAGCGCCGCGCTCGCCAGCCGCAAGCCAGTCCGCCAGCTTCGTATCGGATGGCGTTTCCTGATTGATTGTCCCGCCCTGCTGCGCTACATTGCGGTTTGCAAGGTGTCCGGCTTCCGTCAAGATTGGGGTATCCCAGAAACTAGCGTGTGTAAGCCCGGCGCCTTTTTCGTTGTAGATGTCCACGGCAGACACAAACGAAGAGTGCATTTGCGCTTCGCCCGCCTTGCCACGCGCACGCGCCGTCTGCTGCACCGTGAAGCGCACGTAGTAATCCTTGCCGCCCTGCCGGAAGCGGTTCACATAGTGGCGATAGCCAAGAAAATTGACGTGCTCCTTGTGCCCTTCGCGCACCTGTTCCGGCTCCGAAAACATCGGCACTGCGCCCCTGAACAGGCGTCCAAACTCGCCCACGATGCTCTGCACGTCAAAGCCTTGATGCCTTGAAATCTTCCCGCCCATGCTGGCGGGAAAGCGCACCTGCAGTCCATCGGTGTCATTGGTGGAATTGCCAATACCGCGCAGCGCATTTTCAATTGCCTTGCGGCGTTCTTTGGCGCGCGCTTTTGCTTCTGCCTCGCTTACCAGGGCAGACGGTGCCGCTGGTGCCGCCCCAAGGTCAAGCGGCGCTTGCCGCTGCAGCGCCTGCACGCCACGCACCGCCTCCCAATCCCCAAACCACTTCTTGAACGAAGGCGTACGCACCTGCACCCACTGCTGGTAGGTCAGCCTGGTCTTGCCGGCTTTCTTGGCTGCGTCGTAGGCGGCCTTGCCGCCGTAGGCTTTCTCGGTCTCGCTGAACTCCTGCTGCGCGGCCTCTATGTCTTGCTTCGCCTGCGCCACGGCTTTTGCGTCGGTGGCGTCATGGCCGCGTGCCTCGGCCAGCGCCCTTGCCTGCGCGTGAAGGCCGGCATCCTGCCCCCTCCTCTGATACCGCAGCCCATCGCCTCCGTCCATCCGCAGGGCGGCTGCCCCAAGCTGCTCTTGGCTCACATTGCCGCTCTTGCCCGCAGTCACCTCCAGCGCATCCAGCACCACCTGGCGTGCGGCCTCAATGTCCGCAATGTGGCCGGAGAGGAAAGCGTCTGCCTTTGCGCGGCGCAGCAGCCGATTCAGGAACGCCCAGGCTTTGAGCACCACGCGGCGGAACGTGTTTGGCTGCGTGCGCGCTGCCAACTCGCGCAGCGTCTGCGGGTCAGCGAGGATGTGCCCGAACACATCCGCCGTGAACTCCTCGCGCACCAGCCGCCCGTCCAGCTTGCCGAGGCCGTCGCGCGTGTATGCCCAGCCCAGTGTGCGCGCATATCCCCCGAAGTGGCGCACACCGATGGCGCGCAGCGCAGCTTCCACCTGCCGCACAAGCTGCGGGTCTTCGCTGGCGATGGAATGCCACAACTCATGCCCCATCACCACCTGCACGGGGCTTGCCGCGTCCGCATTCACATAGAGCGTGCGCCCAATCAGGAACGCGCCCTCGGGCGCAGCGGCATGGTTGCTCTCGAAGAACACCACCTGCCGCCCAAACAGGCGCGAAGCCAGCGCAGCGGCGGCCTGCTGCACCGCAGAGGGCTGCACCGCGCGCACATCCACCGCCTCGCCCACGCCGCGCGTGAGCGCCCGCTGCAGCCGCTCGGCAGCCTCCGCCGCGCCCTTGGCCGTGGATGCGGCGCGGGGGGCAGTGCGCGCCGCACGGCGTGTCTCACCCGTCTGGCCGGGTCTGCGGAAACGGGCGCCCTGCATATGGGTTTCGCGCGCGGCGTCAAGCCTCGCAAGTATCTCCTTGCGTTTTGCTGCCGGCACATCTTGTGCCTCCAAATACGCGCCCAACACTGCGCGCACCGCGCGGTAGCCGCGCTTTGATGTCGCCTCCTGCCTGCTCAAATGTGTAAGCCGCATATCAAGCGCAGACGAAGTCGCGCCTGTTTCTCTTTCCTCGCCAACCAGACTGGCGATGCTCTCGAGCTCGGCATCGCCCTCGATAAGGTAATTGGCGTGTCCGCCGTCCGTGAGTACCTGCTGCATCTGC
>ONTY01000215.1 GCA_900320815.1 uncultured Pseudomonadota bacterium | reverse complement strand
AGATTTGTCATGGTATATATGTGTTTGCCCGCAGAAGATAAGGGCAATACGATGTAAACCATTCTGGTATATGAATGGGGCACCTGTGGCCGCCTGTGCCGTGCATGAGGCAAAAAAAGGGTGCCACAAAGGGCGCCCTTCCAATGTTTTTTGGGCGCGTTAAGCCACGGTTGACGCCTTCCGTACCCATACAAATACGTGCCTCTGTAGGGGCGCCCCCTACAGAGTGGGTATTTTTTACATCAATGCTGGTTTAGCAGAGCTTTTTTTGATGGTATACGTCGTCTTGCCAGCAAGATATGCGGGCATTAATATGCTTCTATGGTGAGTATCAAAGACTGGCAGCGGCGCGCAATAGTCCTTGGGTGCGCAGGGCAGGGCGCAGTACACTCCGTGCTTTTGCCCGCGCGGTAGCGTCAGCGCCGCTGCGTTGCAAGGGGCATATACCCAGCGGTAGCACCCTTGTGCTGCACCGCATCCGCTGATGCGACACGCCCCTTCTTCAAAGCAATCGGTTGTCACTTTTCTCTTTCCGGCTGCAGCACAGCGCCGCAGCCGCTCCCAACACCAATCCGTTTTTGAGAGCACACAACACTATGGCTGTGAACGTAGAAACATTGGAAAAACTCGAACGCCGCATGACGCTGACGCTGCCCCTGGAGGGCGTGCAAAGTGAGCTGCAAAAGCGTCTGCGCCGCTTGGGGCGCACGGTGAAGATGGACGGTTTTCGCCCCGGTAAGGTGCCCATGAGCATCATCTCGCAACGCTACGGCGCCTCGGTGCGCTACGAGGTGATAAATGACATGGTGGGTGCGGCGTTTTTCAAAGCAGCGCAAGAAGCCGGGCTGCGCCTGGCAGGGCAGCCGGACATCAGCGAAACCGATGGCGCCCCTGAAGGGCAGATGGCGTTTACCGCAACCTTTGAGGTATTGCCCGAAGTGGCGCTGGGCGACTTGTCAGACACCGAGGTGGAAAAAGTAGTCGTGGAGGTGGAGCCAGAAGCCATCGAACGCACGCTGGACATCCTGCGCCGCCAGCGGCGCACCTTCTCGCAACGCGCCAAAGACGCCGCCGCCGAGGAAGGCGATCGCGTGAGCGTGGACTTTGAAGGCAAGATTGACGGCGAGCCGTTTGCCGGTGGCAAGGCCGAGAACTTCGTGTTCGTCACCGGCGAAGGGCAGATGCTCAAAGAGTTTGAAGACGCTGTGCGCGGCATGAAGCTGGGCGAGAGCAAAACCTTCCCTCTCACCTTCCCTGAGAACTACCACGGCACCGAAGTGGCTGGAAAAACGGCGGACTTCATGCTGACCGTGAAAAAAATTGAAGCCGCACACATGCCCGAGGTTGACAGCGCCTTTGCCAAGTCGCTGGGCGTAGCCGAAGGCACGGTAGAAGCGTTGCACGCCGACATTCGCAAAAACCTTGAACGCGAAGTTGGGCTGCGCGTGGGGCAACGCAACCGCCGCACCGCCATTGACGCACTGGTGGCACGCGCCGAGTTGGATATTCCCAAAGCCAGCGTGCTGGCTGAACTCGAACGCATGGTAGAGACTACGCGCGCCGAGCTGCGCGCACAGGGCGTCAGGGGCATTGACGACTTCCCGCCACCGCTGGATGCCATGCGGCCCGAAGCTGAGCGGCGTGTGCGCACCGGCCTGGTGGTCGCTGCCCTGATTGAGCGCGAAAAACTGCAAGCCACGCCCGAACAAATCAAGGCGCAACTGCAAGATTTCGCCGCCAGCTATGAGCGCCCCGAAGACTTGGTGCGCGCGTATTACGCCGACCAGCGGCGCATGGCCGAAGTGGAAGGCATCGTGATTGAAAACCACGTTGCCGATTACGTGTTTGCCCACGCCAAAGTCAGCGAGAAAAAACTCAGCTTTGACGAGTTGATGGGGCGCATGCCGCCGCAAACCACCGCCCCTGCTGATGCACAAGGCGAGGCTGGCGCCAGCAAAACTGATGGTGCCGCCACCTGATATTGCTCCTTGGACGTATGATATTTTTATGGCGCCATGCCGGCTGCTGGAAAGCGGGCATGGCGCCGTTTTGATACAGAGGTTTTTTTCATATGCAAACATTTGGCAGCAGCCGGCGCAACCTTGGCCTTATCCCAATGGTGGTGGAGCAGTCCGGGCGAGGCGAACGCTCCTACGATATTTATTCACGTCTGCTCAAAGAGCGTGTTGTCTTTTTGGTTGGCGAGGTCAACGACCAGACTGCCAATCTTGTTGTCGCGCAAATGCTGTTTCTGGAAAGCGAAAACCCGGACAAGGATATTTCGTTTTATATCAATTCACCCGGTGGCAGCGTCAGCGCCGGGCTGGCAATTTATGACACCATGCAGTTTATCAAGCCTGATGTATCGACGATGTGCCTCGGGTTTGCCGCCAGCATGGGTGCCTTTTTGCTGGCCGCTGGCGCCAAAGGCAAACGCTACAGCCTGCCCAACAGCAAAGTAATGATTCACCAGGTGCTCGGCGGTGCGCAAGGTCAGGCCACCGACATTGAAATTCAGGCGCGCGATATTTTGCGCACTAAAGAACAACTGAACCGCATCCTTGCCGAACGCACTGGCCAGTCGTATGAAAAAGTCGTCAACGACACCGAGCGTGACTATTACATGACCGCTGCCGAGGCCAAAGACTATGGCCTGATTGACCAAGTCATCACGCGGCGCGGCGAATAAGCATTTTCCCATTGGGCGAAAACACAGATAGACCGATATGGCAGATACAGACAACAAAAGCGGCGACCATAAAGCCTTACGCTGTTCATTTTGTGGGCGCGGCGAGCATGAGGTGAAAAAACTCATTGCTGGTGACCCGGCCATCATTTGCGATGAATGTATTGCCCTGTGCAATGAAATCCTACGCGAGGAACTGCCAGCGGTAGAAAGCGGCACAGAAGGTGCCGCTGAAAAAGACGCACTGCCCGTGCCAGCGGCCATCAAGGCGAACCTGGACAATTACGTTATCGGGCAAGAAAAGGCCAAGCGCGCCCTTGCCGTGGCCGTCTACAACCACTACAAGCGTATGCGCTATAAAGATGACGCCGCCAGCGGCGACGTGGAACTGGCCAAAAGTAATATCCTGCTCATTGGCCCCACTGGCTCCGGCAAAACCCTACTGGCGCAAACACTGGCGCGCCATCTTGACGTGCCCTTTGTTATGGCCGATGCCACCACACTCACCGAGGCTGGCTACGTTGGCGAGGACGTGGAAAACATCATCAGTAAGCTGCTGCAAAGCTGCGACTATGAAGTTGATCGAGCGCAGCGCGGCATCGTCTATATTGACGAAATCGATAAAATTACACGCAAATCAGAAAATCCCAGCATTACACGCGACGTTTCTGGCGAAGGCGTGCAGCAGGCACTACTCAAACTCATCGAAGGCACCACTGCCAGCGTGCCCCCGCAAGGCGGTCGCAAACACCCCAACCAGGACTTTATTGCAGTCGATACCACAAATATCCTGTTTATTTGTGGCGGCGCTTTTGCCGGGCTGGAAAAAGTGATTGAAGCGCGCACTGAGGCCAGTGGCATTGGTTTTAGCGCCAGCGTGCATAGCCGCGAGGAAAAGCCGCTCAGCGAAACTTTTGAGCAAGTGGAACCAGATGATTTGGTGAAATACGGGCTGATTCCCGAACTGGTGGGGCGAATGCCTGTCGTTACCACACTCG
>ONTY01000217.1 GCA_900320815.1 uncultured Pseudomonadota bacterium | reverse complement strand
CGGCCAGGTGCAGGCGGCAGACACACCATCGGTGCAACTCATCCGCAACGCCACGCTGAAAATCACGTATGGCGACACCGTTTTCCTCGTGGACCCCATGCTCGCGCCGCAGGGCGCATATCCAGGTTTTCCCAATACGCACCGCAGCGAACTGCGCAACCCGCTCACGCCGCTGCCCATGCCGCTTGACGATATTCTCAAGGGCGTGGATGCCATTCTCATCACCCACACCCATTCCGACCACTGGGATGACGCGGCGCAAAAAGCGCTGCCCAAAAACCTGCCTGTTTTTGTGCAGCATGAGGATGATGCCAAACTGGTGCGCGCGCAGGGTTTTTCTGACGTGCGCATCATTGAACAGCAGGCGGAGTTTGGCGGCGTCAGCCTGCACCGCACCGAATGCCGCCACGGCTCGCCCGCTATGCTGGCCAACGCGGACCTCGCGAAAACCATCGGCAGCGTGATGGGGCTGGTATTCAAGGCGCCGGGCGCCAAAAGCATCTATGTCGCGGCGGACACTGTCTGGTTCGAGGGCGTGGACAAAGCCATTGCCACGCACACGCCCGATGTCATCATCCTCAACACCGGACGCGCCGCGCTGACGCTGGACGCCTTCAAAGACGACCCTTACATCATCATGGGCAAGGAAGACACGCTGCGCGCCGCCCGCGCCGCACCCCAGGCGGCCATCGTCGCCGTGCACATGGACGCCATCAACCACATGACTGTGGATCGGCGCGAGCTGTCGGAATACGTCAATGCCCAAGGCATCCGCCATCGCGTGCTCATCCCCTTTGACGGCGAAACCCTGCGCTTTGAAGGCTTTGGCGCTGCGGCGCAGACCACAGGCAAATAGCCCGCGCATCCTTCATATACCAGCAAAAGATAGGCCATGTTGCCCGCAACACATGCGGGCAACAACATATATACCCAAGCAACACTTGCACCCGCGCCGAAAAGCCGCACTACTGGCGCGCGTGTGCGCCGGGCGGGGGGACGCGGGAAAACATTTACGCAAACAACGGCGTGGAAAAATAGCGGTCGCCAGAATCGGGCAGGATGGCGACGATGGTTTTTCCCTGATATTCGGTGCGTTTTGCAATCTGCACCGCTGCCCACAGCGCCGCGCCGGATGAAATGCCGCAAAGTATGCCTTCGGCGCGGGCAAACTGGCGGCCAAAATCAAACGCCTCTTCATTTTTTACGCGGATGACTTCATCGTATATGCCAGTGTCCAGCGCGGCGGGCACAAAGTTGGCGCCAATGCCCTGAATGGCGTGCGGGCCGGCGACGCCGCCGGAAAGCAGGGGGGAGGCGTCCGGCTCCACCGCCACAACGCAAATGGCGGGGTTTTGCTCTTTCAGGTATTTGCCCGCGCCGCTGATGGTGCCGCCGGTGCCCACGCCGGCGATGAATACGTCCACTTCACCGCCCGTGTCCGCCCATATTTCCGGCCCCGTGGTTTCATAATGCGCTTTCGGGTTGGCGGGATTTTCAAACTGTCCCATGATAATGGCGCCTGGTATTTCGCGCTGCAGTTCTTCGGCTTTTTCCACGGCGCCTTTCATGCCGCGTGCGCCTGCGGTGAGCACGAGTTCGGCGCCGTAGGCGCGCAGCATGGCGCGCCGCTCCACGCTCATGGTTTCGGGCAGCGTCAAAATGGTGCGGTAGCCGCGCACTGCCGCCACAGCCGCCAGCCCAATGCCAGTGTTGCCAGAGGTGGGTTCAATAATCGTGCCGCCGGGCGCAAGGCGCCCGCTTTTTTCAGCCTCAATAATCATCGCCAGCGCCACGCGGTCTTTGCTGCTGCCTGCCGGATTGCACATTTCCAGCTTTGCCAAAATGCGTGCGCCGCTGCAGTCGTGCATTTGCTGAAAATTTTGAATATGCAGCAACGGTGTGCCGCCAATCATTTGCGCGGCGCTGGTTTTGATATTGGGCATGGTGTTTTTTACCTTTCCTGAGGATGCCGAAAAGGGCGCATTGTGCGCGCCCTGTGCAGAGCGGGGCACAATGCGCCATTTTCCTGACGCACAGATAAAACCCATGAATGCCTTGCGCCTTTTTCCCCGCCCGCGTGCGCTGCTGACCGCTGCGCTTGCTCTTGTGCTGGCTGCCTGCGCCAGCGCCCCCGACACCGCGCAAACAGACGCTGCCGACGCGCCGCGCCAGTTCACCCTTGCCAACGGCATGCAGCTTCTGGTGCAGCCCGACCACCGCGCCCCCACCGTGGTGCACATGCTCTGGGTGCGCGCCGGCGCGCTGGAAGACGCACCCGACGCCGCCACACGCGGCACCACCGGGCGCGCGCACCTGCTCGAGCACCTCATGTTCAAAGGCACCAAAAAACTGGCGCCTGGTGAGTTTTCGCGCCGCATCGCCGCGTTGGGCGGACTGGAAAACGCTTTTACTTCAATGGATTACACCGCCTACTACCAGCAGCTGCCAGCCAAGCGCCTGCGCGAGGCGATGGAGCTGGAAGCGGACCGCTTCGCCCATGCCCACTGGCCCGATGAGGAGTTTGCGCGCGAGCTGCAAGTGGTCATTGAAGAGCGCCGCATGCGCGTGGAAGACGTGCCGCGTACACGCTTGCGCGAGGCGCTGGACAAAACCGTCTTCACCCGCTCGCCCTACCACCATCCGGTGATTGGCTGGATGGACGACCTGCACGGCATGACAGCAGAGAAAGTGCGCGCCTTCAAAGACCGCTGGTACGTGCCCGGCAACGCCGCCATCGTCATCGCCGGCGACGTGGCGCCGGAAGAAGCCCGCGCCTTGGCCGAGGAGATTTACGGCACGCTGCCCGCCGCCAGCGCCCCCGCGCACGACGCGCCCGCAGAGCCGCCGCAGCAGGGGCTGCGCCGCGTAGAAATTGAAGCCGACGCCGAGCAAGACTGCGTGCTGCTGGCCTGGCGCGTGCCGCAGATGCAGGGGCTGGATGCCAGCCCCGACAACGACGACGCCCTCGCCCTCACCATGCTGGCCGAAGTGCTCGACGGCTACGACGGCGCGCGCCTGCCACGTGCCCTCACCCAAGGCACAAACAGGCTGGCCGACAGCGTGGACGCCAGCAACGGCTTGATTGGGCGCGGGCCGCAGCTTTTCTCCCTTGCCGCCGTGCCCGCGCCCGGCAAAAGCCGCGCGCAGCTTGAAGCGGCGCTGCGCGAGCAAGTCGCCCGCGTAGCGCGTGAGGGCGTGGGCGAGGCGGAACTGGCGCGCGTGAAAACCCAGTGGCAAGCCGCCCTTGTCTACCGGCGCGACTCCGTCATGGGGCAAGCGATGGAACTGGGCACCAACTGGATCTATGGCCTGCCGCTGAATGCCGACGAACTGCTCACCGCGCGCCTGCGCACCATCACCGCAGAACAGGTGCAAAGCGTGGCGCAGCGTTATTTTGGCGACGCGCAACTCACCATCGCCCATTTGATTGCCCGTCCGGGCAAAAAGGCCGGAAAACAGGCCAAATAAGCCTTTTGCAGCTTCCATTTCAAAAAGGAACCAAAAATGAACGGAAACACTCAAAATCCCGCACATGATATTGGCGAAGCCGTGCTCAGCGTCATCGCCATGCCCGCCGACACCAATCCCGCCGGCAATATCTTTGGCGGCTGGATTCTGTCGCAAATTGACTTGGCTGGCAGCGTCGCCGCCAAAGAACTTGTGCCCGAG
>ONTY01000311.1 GCA_900320815.1 uncultured Pseudomonadota bacterium | reverse complement strand
AAAAATCACTATCCCCGGGGTCTTAGAAGGCAGTAGCGAGGAACACAGATGGTATTTTCGAGCCTTATCTTTACATTTTTATTCTTACCGCTGACAGTCTGTCTGTATTTTATCGCAAAGGATAAGTACAGAAACTATATTCTGCTTGACCTGGAAAACTTGGTGCCTTCAGCCGAAGAGATACACCGGTTGAAACCTGAGTGTGAAATATTATGCTTTTCCAAGGCCCAGGATAAAATCAGTGTTGCGCTGGCGCTGGCTTTGCAAACCAGCAGGCGCTGTGAATTTGTTCTAACTAATGCCACAGGAAAAAACGCCCTGGATTTTCATATCGCATTTTATCTTGGGGTACTGAGCTGTACGCATCCCGAATGCAAGGCTTATGTTATTTCCAGGGATACGGGTTATGATTCTCTTATTGAATGGATAAATAAGCATATGGGCATTGCTGCATGCAGGTTTTCCAGCTTTGATAGTCTGCCCAAGGATGTGTGCCAGCCCAAGCAGGCGCAACTATGCCCTTCTCAAGGTGCAGAAGATCAAGATAGCTCACTTGAGGAAAATGTTCAGGAGGCTATTCAATCGCTTGTGGGTTATAAGCAAAACAGGCCGCGCAAGCGCCAGGCGTTGTTGAATGCGCTCAGATCCTGCTTTCACCAAAAGCTATCCAGCACCGCGCTGCTCGCTGTGCTGCACGAGCTTGTTGCAGTAAAAAAATGTATTGCTATCGATGGCAATGGCAATGTCAGCTATATGCTTCCCATTGCGGCAGATCAATCTAAAACGCCGGGTGCATTGGAGGAGAATATTCGCAAAGTTATCGCTGATTTATCCGGACGCAAAAACTCCAGACCTCGCAAACGAAAAACACTTATGAGTACACTCAAGGCTTGCTTTCAGCCCAAGCTGTCCGATGATGCGATGGCTGAAATCCTGCACAATCTTATCGCAGTGAAGAAATGTGTTATTATTGACAAGCAAGATAATGTGACATATAGGCATCCTATCACTGTTGGCAAATAAAAAGAAAAGATGGCATTCTGGCCTTTCAAAAAACAAAACCCGTTTTGCCGTGCGCCTGGAAATTGGGAAAGCTGGGTGGGTGAAGCTGCACCTTTCTCTTGGTTGGAAAAAACGCATCGTCTTTCTTTCAGACGTGTATGACCCATTTGAAGCATTGCTTGCCTGGGGGCAGGCAATTGATGCTGGCGCGCTTGTTCCAGAATATAATTAATTCTCCGATGGTATTTCTCCTGTTTTAGGGAGAATTTGAAAAAGGCAGTATACCGTACACGAGGCGACAATAATGGAACTCATATTTTGATAGTTGAATTTCACCATGTTTTTTCCGAAATGCTCAAGGTGCCAACACATAGTATATACAAGCAATACCGGAACAAACAAAAAAATATTCTTCACACCCGCACTTTCATGCCTTTTTATATCCCAGCCGAATATTTTGCAAAGCGAAACAAGGAATAAAACTACTCCAACCATATAGAGCGCAGTTGCCTTACCCGCATCCGCAGCTATAAAATGGAACGCCAGCGGGGAAATAATGGCAATAAAGAAAAAAGCGCGCTCCCATGCGGCTTTGAATACATTGCTTTTCCAGACTGTGCTACCCAGCGGGCAAAATGATTGATTTTAGTGATTTTGGGGCAACGTGGAAAGGGGCGCAATATCCCTCGCCATTTCACGCATCTTTTGCTGCGCCAGCGCATACACTTCGGTGGGCGGCAGGTGTTTGAGGTGCGCATTGCTCCACACCTGCCGCCAGGCGCGCGCGCCGCGCTGTCCGTGGCGTAGGCCGAGCATGTGGCGCGCTATCGCCGTCCAAGGCGTGCCGTCTTCGGCGGCTTCGCGCTCCATGTAGCGCACCATGTCTGCTTCCATTTCGTCCACGGAAAGCGTGCACGGCGCGCCGCCGAGGAAGCGCGCGTCCCACTCGCGCAGCAGCAGCGGCTGGTAATACGCCGCGCGCCCGAGCATGGCGCCGTCCACGTGCTGCAGGTGCGCGGCAATGGCGTCGTTGCTGCTGATGCCGCCGTTGACGGCGATGACGAGGTGCGGAAAGTCGCGCTTGAGTTGATACGCCACGTCGTAGCGCAGCGGGGGCACGTCACGGTTTTCCTTGGGCGACAGCCCCTGCAGCCAGGCGCTGCGCGCGTGCACGATGAAGGTGCGGCAGCCGGCATGGCGCGGAGGCACTCGGCCACAAGCGGGGCGTCGAGCATGAGTGCTGCGCCAAACGCGCCGCGCTGCACGCGCGGGCTGGGACAGCCGCAGTTGAGGTTGATTTCGTCGTAGCCCCATTCCCGCCCCAAGCGCGCGCAGGCGGCAAGCGCGCGCGGCTCAGAGCCGCCAAGCTGCAGCGCGAGCGGCCGCTCGTCCTCATCGTGGCGCAGGTGGCGGCGCACATCGCCCAGCAGCAGCGCGCCGGTGGTGACCATTTCGGTGTAGAGGCGCGCCTTTTTCGTCAGCAGCCGGTGCAGGTGGCGGCAGTGTTTGTCCGTGAGGTCCAGCATGGGCGCCACGGACAGGCGCCAGTTGTCAGGGGAAAACGGCATGAAAAAGCTCAAATATGATGGGTATCAATTCATCGCCGGCTACATAAGCCGGCGATGGTATGTATTTTTATAGAGTATGCATCCATTCACCCAAACAGCACACAGCACCACACCATGATGGCGAGCGAGATGGCGAGAAAGACGAAAGAGGATGCGCCTTGGACATTCAAGGGGAATCTTTCCCTACAATTCTCCCAATACTACGTGACGGACAACTGGGAAAAAGGAGGCACACCCAACGCAACTTTCCTCTCCATATTGGAATATTCCTA
>ONTY01000218.1 GCA_900320815.1 uncultured Pseudomonadota bacterium | reverse complement strand
CATATCAACGCGGCGATGGAGCGCCTCATTCGCCGCTGCCCGCAGCAGTACCTCTGGGGCTACGGGCGCTACAAAACGCCACGCACACAACCATGACTACTACCACCACCACCACCACCACCGCGCCCATCGTCCGTTTGATGCGCGCCCTGGCGCACCTGCCGCTGCCCGTGCTGCGCGCGCTGGGCGCGGCGCTGGGGGTGCTGTTTTATGTTTTCAAGCGGCGCCGGCGGCGCATTGCGCTGACCAACCTGCGGCTGTGCTTTCCCGAGTGGAGCGAGGCCGAGCGCCGCCGCGTGGCGCGGCGCAACTTCTGCCGCTTCATGCAGGCGCTGTTTGACCGCGCCTGGGTGTGGCACGCGCCGCCCGAGGTGGTGCGCCGCCGCATCCGCCTTGTTGGCGAAGTGCACGAGTTGCGCCGCGCTGAGGCCGCCGTCATCTTTGCGCCGCACTTTTATGGCATGGACGCTGGCGGCGCCGCCATCATGCAGCAGGCGGTGCAGCGCGGCGCCAGCATCTACAGCCCGCAAAACGACGCCGCGTTTGACGCCTGGATGCGCGCCGGACGCGAACGCTTTGGCGACACGCTCATGCTCAACCGTCGCGACGGCGTGCGCGCCGCCATTCGCGCGCTGCGCAGCGGGCGCTACCTGTATCTGCTGCCCGATATGGACTTAGGCGCGCAAGACGCGGTGTTTGTGCCCTTTTTCGGTGTGCCCTGCGCCACCGTCGCTGCGCTGCCGCGCCTGGCGCGCCTGGCGGGCGTGCGCGTCGTTGCCAGCATCACGCGCATGACGCCCACAGGCTACGAGACGCGCATCAGCGCCCCCTGGCCTGATTACCCCAGTGGCAACGACGAGGCCGATACCGCGCTCATGAATCAGCGGCTGGAAGAAGAAATCCGCGCCCTGCCAGAGCAGTACTACTGGGTGCACCAGCGTTTCAAGACGCGCCCGCCAGGGCAGGCAGGGGTGTATTGACCTCCCATTTCTCCAATACTCCCATTAAACACTCTTTGTTACCAGCGATATATGCGGGCAATCAAGCAATACCTTCACGTTTGAGGACTCAGGTCAGCGGCGGCGTGGCGGCAATGACTTCTTCCAGCGTCGTCAGCCCCTCGGCGGCGCGCAGCGCGCCGGCAAAGCGCAGGGGATGCATGCCGTCGACGATGGCCTGGCGGCGCAGCCGGGCAAGGTCGGCTTTGTCGTGCAGCAGGGCGCGGAAGTCTTCGGAGACGGTGAGCAGCTCGTAGATGCCCAGCCGCCCGCGAAAGCCCGTCATGCGGCAGGCGGTGCAGCCGCACGCCTGGTGCGGGTGGTAGTTGTCGGCCAGTGTTTGCGGCACTTTCCAGGGGCGCAGTGCGTCGGCCAGCTGCACACCAGTTCCACTCTCGCCCGGTTTTTTGCACTCTGGGCACAGCAGCCGCACGAGGCGCTGCGCAAGCACGCCAAGGATGGTGGCGCTGAGCAGATAGGCGGGCACGCCCAGCTCCATCAGGCGGGTGAAGGCGCCGGCGGCGTCGTTGGTGTGCAGGGTGCTAAAGACCAGATGGCCGGTCAGCGCTGCCTGCACCGCCATTTCAGCGGTTTCCAGGTCGCGGATTTCGCCAATCATGATGATGTCCGGGTCCTGGCGCATGAGGGCGCGCACGCCTTCGGCAAAGCTGAAATCGAGCTGCGGCTGCACCTGCGTCTGGTTCAGGTGCGGGTCGATGTTTTCAATCGGATCTTCGATGGTGCTGACGTTGACCTCTTCGGTGGCCACGCGCCGCAGCGTGGAGTAGAGCGTGGTCGTCTTGCCCGAGCCGGTGGGCCCGGTCACGAGGATGATGCCGTTGGGCCGCTGCACGAGTTCTTCCCAGCGGCGTGCGTCGCGCGAGGCAAAACCAAGCTCGGCGAGGTTTTTCACCGCCGCCTCGGGGTCAAAGATGCGCATCACCAGTTTTTCGCCAAACGCCGTGGGCAGCGTGGAGAGGCGCATTTCCACTTCTTCGCCAGAGGGCGTGCGCGTTTTGATGCGCCCGTCCTGCGGGCGACGGCGCTCGACCACGTCCATGCGCCCAAGGAGCTTGACGCGCGCGGTAATGGCGTTCATCACCGCTGGCGGCACCTGGTAGACGGGGTAGAGCACGCCGTCAATGCGAAAGCGGATGACGCCTTGCTCGCGGCGCGGCTCCATGTGAATGTCGCTGGCGCGCTGCTCAAAGGCGTATTGCCACAACCAGTCCACGACTTGAATCACGCCCTGGTCGTTGGCGTCGATGTGCCGCCCGCTCTTGCCCAGTTCGACGAGTTGCTCAAAGCTGCCCGCGCCCATCGTGCCGCCGCTTTTGATGGCGGCGCGCACCGACTTGGCAAGGGCAAAAAACTCGCCCGTGTAGCGGCGGATGTCAATCGGGTTGGCAACGACGCGGCGCACTTTCAGCCGCGACTGCCGCTCCACCTCCGCCACCCAGTCGTCGATGAATGGCTCGGCGGTGGCCACCGTCACTTCTGTGGAGGTGACCTGCACGGGCAGCACCTTGTGGCGCTCGGCGTAGTGCTGGCTCATGGCGTCGGCCACACGCCCGGCGTCCACTTTCAGCGGGTCAATGCGCAAATACGGCAGCCCGGCGCGCTGCGCCAGATAGCGCGTGAGGTCGTCCACCGAGAGCGCACGCCCGTCACTGCGCTTGATGCCCACTGCCGCCAGCCGCACCAGCGCGGCCTGCGTGCTTTCGGCGTGCGCGCAGCGTTCAGTGATGCGCTTGTGCTCGGCGGCGTCAATGACGCCGTCCTCCAGCAGCCAGTCCAGCAGCCGGTCCCACTGCACCGGCCCGTAATACATGGGAGCAGAAGTGTTCATTTCTCGACGGGTTTCAAAACTTTCAGCCACAGCCGCGCGGGCAGCCCCCAGCGTTGCTGCACTTCGGCGGCGCGCTGCTGCATCGCCGCACGGCTGGCACGCTGCGGCTCGCGCTGCGCCAGCACCACGGCGTTGCCCTCGCGCGTGGGGCTGAGCGTCCACAGCGCGCGGGCACCAAATATCAATTTCATCGCCGCCAGGCTGCGCTCATAGCTGGCGCTGCGCCCAAACAGGTTCACCGCCATGCAGCCGCCGGGCGCCAGCAGCTGCCAGCAGTGCTCGTAGAACTCGGCGCCGTCGAGCACCGGGGCGGCGGCTTCTTCGTCATACAGGTCAACGCTGAGCGCATCCACCGTGCCGCGCCAGCTCTCGCGCTGGATTTCGCGCCCCGCGTCCGCCAGCACTACGCGCAGCCGCTCATCGTCAGGCGGCAGGCACATCCAGGCGCGGCAGGCGGCGAGCACGTCGGGGTTGATTTCAATGGCGGTGCAGCGCATCTCCAAATGCTTCCAGCAGAACTTGGTAATGGCTCCGGCGCCCAGCCCAAGCTGCATGGCGTGGCGGCCTGCCGGCTCAGCGTGCGGCGGCAGCAGCAGCCAGCCCATCATGCGGCGCACGTATTCAAGCTCCAGCTTGAAGGGCGCGTTGATGCGCATCGCCCCCTGCACCCACTCGGTGCCCAGGTGCAGGTAGCGCACGCCCTCCCATTCCGACAGGCTCACCGATGGCAGCGCGGGGGGCAAGGTGGGGATGGATGATTCGTGGTTCACAGTGAGGCGATTG
>ONTY01000219.1:2021-5649 GCA_900320815.1 uncultured Pseudomonadota bacterium | reverse complement strand
GTTTCTGACGTTTGGGGCATTGCTGGTGCAAACGCTGGCAGCGCGCGGCGTGCCGTTTTCTGCCGCCCTCACCTACGCCAGCCGCGCCGCGCCGCGCCCCGCTTTTTCTCTTGTATATCGTGGCGCTCGCCTTGCTCTTGTTTCCTGTCCTGGGGCTGCTGTTCAGTTTGCTCATCATTTTCCCGCCTTTCCATGTGCTGACGCGGGAAACCGCCATGCTTTTGCTGCCCATATGCGCCGCACTGCTCCTGTTCGCCTTGGTGCTGCAAGCGGCGCTGGCGCCCCGGCTGATGGCGCGCGAGATGTTTGGCGTTGCGGCGCACGACAGTGCAGAGTGATACTCTGACACTTTATGCCGCATTGCCGGCTTATGTCGCCGGCAGCGAAACAATACCCTTACATCATCAGGACAATACCAAGGGTATCTTCCGTTTACACGTAACATTCACCGGCAACGGAACACTATTGCAGTTGGTATAAGAAGTCTGCAACGTGCTGTTTACGCTTTGTAGAGCCAGCCGCGCTGCTCTGCCAGCGCGCGGAGTTTTTGCGATTTTTTGACGGCGGCGCTGCTGCTGCAGCCGGAAAAGTCAATGCTGCAATGCTCTGGATAGGGAATGCCGTCTTCATGCACAGGCAGGTTTTGCTGCGCGCATTCGCCGCATGAAACGGATTGCACGCCGGCGGAGTGGCAGGCAGGCGCGGCGGTAAAGCGCCGCCAGGCGGCTTCGGCGGAAATGCGGCTGCCGTTGTCTACGGAAAGCTGCGACTGGTCTTTGGGCGTGGGGTGGAATGCCTGCGAGGTGACGCGGCCAGCTTGCACAAAGGCGGGGTGGAACTGTCGCAGCAGCTGCGTGTCTGGCGTCATGCCGCCGCTCCGTGCAGCGCGGCCAGATCTGCATTGAGCGTTTCCCAGTCAGCCGCATTGCAAAGCGACAGGGTGCGTTCGCGTTCCTCTCCAGAATCAGTGTGCAGCGCCTGAAAACCGGCGGAAAAATCGCCAAGTGCAATTTCAAGGGAAACTTCCCAAGCGCCAAGCGACCATTCTGCAAGCACATTGCCCTCCGGTGTGGTATACAGATAGGGCGGCGGAAGATTGGGGGCAAACCGCTCGCCAAATGCCTGCGCCAGTTTTGCCAGCGCTTCGCCGTCCAGGGCGCGCCCTTTGCCGTCCAGCTAGCCGTCGGGCAGCAGCGCCAATTCGCGCAGGCGGGCGTCAATGTCCATCGGGTTGTGTATCCAGCTCAAAATGGCAAATCCACATAGTAGTTTTCTCTCTCCTCATTGACAGAGCGCGACCTTGCAAACAACTGTGCTTGTCGCTCAAGTCTTTCCAGAAGTTCAGCTCGTCGCCCGGAGACATCAAGCTCATTGCGACGTGCGCGGCTCATTTCCACACTGATGCAGCCATTTGAAAGACCGTATGGCGGGTCTGCAAAAATCATGTCAAACGCAAACTCAAAAGATTCCAGCAGCGCAATGCAGTCCCCGCGTAAAAGGGTAAATGCCTTGTCCTGTGATTTATAGAATGGAGCAATCATGACGCTGCACTGGACATACGCTCCTTGACTTCTTCTACAAACTCATGCAGCGTTGCTAGATTGTAGATTCTTGAAATGGACAGGAAAGCCTCTTCCAGTTTGTTGCGCGCACTCTCCCATCCTCTGCCATCTGTAATCCAAACAAACTCATATCCGGCATGCAGGTTGATTTTTGCGGCCACATCGGAATATGAACGTGCCACCTCGTTGAGCTTAGAGCCACCACTGTTGTAGAAATTGGTTTCTACAAGAAATGTCTTGCCCGGGGTCTGGATAACAAAATCAAAGTGCTTCAAGTCTTTCCCGAGATTCTTTAATTCAGGGAAGGCAGAACTGTTCACTTCTTCACTGAAAGGCACGCCCGCACGCGAGAACACAGACGCCACGGTGCTAGCCATGAGCTGCCCAGAGCGGTTCTTTCTTGCATTTGTATCCAACCCTGCCTCAACGCCAAACACGTAATCCACAAGGCTACTGACCTTCTTGGATCGGAACACTTCCGCCAAACCAGTTTCCTGAATGTATTCGCAAATGCCTTCAAGAGTTGAGAAATAGGTTTCAACCAAGACAGGCTCAAGCGCACGGTTGAGCACGATCTTTTTGTCTTTTTTCCGAACAGCAATCAAGATGTCAAGCACACTGAAACATTTTGAATTTTCCTCGTAGAGCATGGCAACAGCAGCGCGCCAGTCCTCCTTGCCAAGTAAAAAGTTCAGTTGGCTGAGCTTCATGGCAATTTTTGCCACATTTCCTGACACCTTGGAGAAATCAGTGAAAAAAGAGAGTGTCGCATTCGTCTCTTTCAGTTGTCGCATAAATTCGTCAAAGTTGCCTGTCATTTACGCTACCGTCACATTTGAGATTATGATTTCTGAAACGCTGCCGCGCCCACGGGGGTTCGAGTTGACTGCGCGCGCCGCCAGCACACGCCTGATGGAAAAACTTTGGTAAAGCCGATCAAAAAATAGTTTCTCATCGCCTTGCGGATCGGAATTGCTGGCGATAAACTGCGCACCGCACTCTGTAATACGCTCACAAAAGTCGCGTAGGCGAGTTTGTTCGGCATCATCAAAACCGCCGGCAGCGTATGCGGTGAAACTGCTGCTTACCGAGAGCGGTTTATAGGGCGGGTCAAGATAATACAGCGCATCAGGGCTAGCGTAGCACCCTGTTTGCTCAAAGTCACCGCATAGAATGTCTACACGCTGGAGCAAGGCGGATACAACCCGCAAATTCTCTGCATCCAGAATAGGCGGCTTGGCATAGCGACCGTGCGGCACGTTGAAGCCACCTCTTGAATTGACGCGGTAAAGGCCGTTGTAGCAGGTCTTATTCAAAAAAATGAACAAAGCAGCAGTTTCCAGCGGTGTTGTATTTTTACTGTTGAACAGCAGACGCTGGCGCAAGAAATAGTCTGCGCGCCCATCTGCGTCCAGTGCAATATATTCTGACTGGAGGCGCGCCAGCAGTGCAATCAGTTCTTCCACGCGCTCCTTGATGGCGTGGTAGGTGCCGATAAGCTCGGCGTTGATATCGCCAATGACTGCGCGCTCGATATTCGGGTATGCCTGCAGTATCCAGAACAGCACGGCGCCACCGCCAACGAACGGCTCAACATATACGCGGGGACGGCGAGCCATGTCGCGGGGCAGTGATTTTTGTATCTCCTCCAAGAGCTGCGTTTTCCCACCTGCCCATTTGACAAATGGGCGCGCAGTGCCAACGTGTTCAAACAGAGTCACTCTTCCCCCTCACCTTCTTGGGCGCCCCTCAAAACCTCGTCCCCTGCACCAGGTCTGAGGCTTCGTTGAGCAGGTCGCGGGCGTGTTCGGCGGCGGCGCGGGCGGCTTCGGCAAAGTCAGCGCCGCTGCTGGCGTAGAGGATGGCGCGCGAGCTGTTGACGATGATGGGACCGTTCGGGCGCCAGCCGGCGCGCACGGCAGCTCCGGCATCGCCGCCTTGGGCGCCGACGCCGGGGATGAGTAGGGGAAGCGTGGGGGCGAGGGCGCGCACGCGCGCTATTTCCTCTGGCCAGGTGGCGCCGACGACAAGGCCAAGCTGGCCGTTGCTGTTCCAGGCGTTTTGTG
>ONTY01000219.1:994-1977 GCA_900320815.1 uncultured Pseudomonadota bacterium | reverse complement strand
ATTCAAATAAGCGTGGCTGGCCGGCAATATCGGCCAGGCGCAGGTTTTGCAGGTCGGCGCCGCCGGCGTTCGATGTGCGGCAGAGCAAAAAGGCGCCTTTGCCCGCATATTCTAAATATGGTGCAATGCTGTCAAAGCCCATGAAGGGGGAGAGAGTGACAGCGTCGGCACCATACCGCTCAAAGGCTTCGAGCGCATATTGTTCGGCGGTGCTGCCAATGTCGCCGCGTTTGGCGTCCAGAATAACCGGCACATGCGGCGCGATGCGACGAATGCCGACAATGAGTTTTTCCAGTTCAGCCTCGGCACGCTGCGCGGCAAAGTAGGCAATTTGCGGTTTATAGGCGCACGCCATATCGGCGGTGGCGCGCACGACTTCCAGACAAAAATCCAGCACTCCCACGCCAGCGGGCAGGCGCTGGGGCTGCGGATCCAGCCCCACGCACAGCAGGGAGTTGTGGTTGCGCTGCGCGGCGTGCAGCTGTTCAAGAAATGTCATGAAAAAACCCTATTTGGAAAACAGCTCATTCCCGCCCACGCCAGCAGCAGGCAGCCGCCAATATGCAGCACCATGAGCAGCGCGGCGTGCCAGGGGCGGTGTGTGAGCAACAGTCCCAGCACTTCAATGCTGAATGTGGACAGCGTGCTGAGGGCGCCGAGAAATCCGGTGATGACGAGGGCACGCCAAGGGTCGCCGATGTTCCAGTGCATGACGGCGCCGACGGCAAGGCCGATGAGCAGCGCGGCTGACCAGTTGGCCAGCAGTGTGCCCAGGGGCAGCCAGGCGTGCAGGGGGTTGAGCCAGGCGCTCAGGCGCCAGCGCAGCAGCGCGCCGGCACTGGCGCCGACGCATACGGCCAACGCGGCAGGCCAAGTGGCAGCAGTGGGGGCGGGCATGGTGCTTAGCGCAGCTGCTCATAGGCCCATGCCAGCCAGGGCAGCAGCGCCCGCACGTCTGCTGGCTCTACGGTGGCACCACACCA
>ONTY01000219.1:0-986 GCA_900320815.1 uncultured Pseudomonadota bacterium | reverse complement strand
GGCGTGCGCCAGCAGGGTTTGCATGGTTTTGATTTTTTCGGCGGGCATATCCAGCGTCAGGCATACGCTGGTGCACGAGCGCGCGGCGGCGTCGCGGGCGAGAAAATCAATCCAGTCGTGCGCGGCAACGAAGTCTTCAATATATCCAAGGCTCTCGCGGCTGCGCGCGTTGAGGGCGGGCACGCCGCCCATTTTTTCTGCCCACGCAAGCGCGTCAAGATAATCGGCAACGCAGAGCATGGAGGGGGTGTTGATGGTTTCACCTCGGAAAATGCCTTCGGCAAGTTTGCCGCCTGAGGTGAGGCGAAAGATTTTGGGCATGGGCCAGGGCGGTGTATAGCTTTCCAGCCGCTGCACGGCGCGCGGGGAAAGCAGCAGCATGCCGTGCGCGCCTTCGCCGCCAAGGGCTTTTTGCCAGGAAAATGTGACCACGTCCAGTTTGTCCCACGGCAGCGGCATGCTAAAGACGGCGCTGGTGGCGTCGCAGAAAATCAAGCCGGCGCGATTTTCTGCAATCCAGTCACCATGGGGCACGCATACGCCACTGGTGGTGCCGTTCCAGGTGAATACGGCGTCGCGTTCGGCGTCGTATTGCGACAAATCGGGCAATTCACCATAGGGGGCTTCAAACACGCGCACGTCGGGCAGTTTGAGTTGCTGCGTAATGTCGTTGGCCCAGGTGTTGCCAAAGGCGTCCCAGGCGAATACGTCCACATCGCGCACACCGAGCATGGACCACAGCGCCATTTCAATGGCGCCGGTGTCGGAGGCGGGCACGATGCCCGCGCGCCAGCCTTCGGGCAGCGCAAGCACGCGGCGCGTTTGCTCGCACGCGCGCCCCAGCAGCTCTTTCCCCAGGGCAGAGCGATGTGAGCGTCCCAGCGCACGCACATCAAGGCTTGTGGGCGCATACCCCGGGCGTTTGGCGCAGGGTCCGGAGGAGAAATTGGGGCAGGCGGGGCGCAGGGCGGGTTGGTCCATGTCAG
>ONTY01000224.1 GCA_900320815.1 uncultured Pseudomonadota bacterium | reverse complement strand
CGGTGCGCCAGTGCAGCACGTCGGGATTGCTGGCGGCGCGCGCCAGCACGGGAGGCAGGGCAGGGGGGAGGGGGGTAGCAGGCGACACGGCAAAACTCCTCTTGCGGGGCGGGCGAGTAAGCTCATTTTCTTTGCAAAGGCGAGAAGGGCACATCTCATGAAAATCATCGTGCTGGGCGCGGGACGCGTGGGCGAGCGCATTGCCGAGAACCTGGTCAGCGAAGACAACGACCTCACCATCATTGACCCCGACGCCGCGCGGCTGCGCGCGCTGCAAGACCGCTTTGACCTGCGCGGCGTCGCAGGCAACGGCGTGCTGCCATCGGTGCTGCGCAGCGCCGGCGCTGCCGACTGCGACCTGTTCATCGCCTGCGCTGCGCTGGACGAAACGAACCTGGCTGCGTGCAAAGTGGCGCGCAGCGTCTTCAACGTGCCCTCCACTATCGCGCAGCTGCGCGCGCCCGAGTTGGTGCAAGGCGGCGCGCTGCTGGGCAAGGAGGGCTTTGGCGTGGACCGCGTCGTGTGCCCCGAGGCCAGCGTCACGCACTACATCCAGCATCTCATCGACTACCCCGAGGCGCTGCAGGTGCTGCGCTTTTCGCAAGGCAAGGCGCACCTGGTTACTGTGCGCGTGGCCGGCGACAGCCAGCTCGCGCGCCAGAGCCTGGGGGAGTTTCGCGCGCAGCACGCCGAGTTGCCCATTCGCATCGTGGCGCAGTACCGCGGCGATCGCTACATCCCCTGCGACGGCGACAGCCGCTTTGCCCCCGGCGACGAGGTGCTGCTCATTGCCGCCCGCGAGAACGTGCGCGCTGCGCTGCACGCCATCGGTAACCCCGACCGCCCCGTGCGCCGCGTGATGATTGCCGGCGGCAGCCGCGTGGCGCTGAGCCTGGCGCGCGGGCTTATTGGGCGCTGCGCTGTGAAAATCATTGAGCCAGAGCGCGTGCGCTGCGAATACCTCGCCAGCGAACTGCCGCCCGAGATGCTGGTGCTCGAAGGCAGCGGCGCCGATGAGGAACTGCTCACCAGCGAAAACGTCGGCGAGGTGGATCTGTTTGTGGCGCTGGGCGACAACGACGAAAACAACATCCTCGCCGCGCTGCTGGCCAAGCGGCTGGGCGCGCGGCGCGTCATCGCCCTCGTGGAGCGGCGCGCGTACGCCGACATGATGCAGGGCAGCGCCATTGATATTGCCATCTCGCCTGCGCACGCCGTCATTGGCGAGTTGCTCATGCACGTGCGCCGTGGCGTGGTGGCCGCCGTGCACAGCCTGCGGCGCGGCGCGGCCGAGGCGCTGGAAGGCATTGCCACAGGCGATGAGCACACTTCGCAACTCGCAGGCCGGCGCGTGGACGAACTCAAGCTGCCCGTGGAGGCGCGCGTGGGCGCCATCGTGCGCGGCAAGGGCGAGACGGCGAAAGTCATCATCGCGCAGCACGACACGCGCATTGAGTCAGACGACCACGTCATCATCTTTTTGCCGCACAAGCGCATGGTGCGGCAGGTGGAAAAACTCTTTCAGGTGCGCCCGACGTTTTTTTGAGGCGCACAGCATTTCTTTGCACGCTCTGCGGGCAGGACGCATGGCGCCCCTGCCGCATACTGCTGATATTAGCTCTGAAAAGAGCGCAAGTACAGCTGGCTTCTTGCCGTATACCGTATCGGTGCAACCACCGCAGGGGCGTCCCTTGTGGGCGAGCGTGTTGCGATGACAACGGGCGCACGGGCCATGCCCAGACTTCGGAAATCTCAAATACTCCCATACTTACTTTTTGTCTACCAGTATTTTACGCTGGCAATAGTGTCTATACTCTCGTTTGTCTTAGCAAAAAAACACCGCCCGCAGGCGGTGTGCAAGCAGCGAGATGCGCCCAAAGCATTCAAGGCGCTTGCTGCGGCCAGGTGAAATTGCGCGCAATGATAATGCCCTGCTCCAGCAACAGGTACAAATGCCCGTCCACTCCATAATGCACATGCTGCACCGGCGGCAGCATATATGTGGCTGGCTTCGCCAGAAAATCCCTGGCGTCGTCTGATGGCGTATCGCCCGTGAGTTTGGTGGCCTTTCCTGTTGCAGCGGCAATGCGATAGAGCGAGGTGTTTCCATTGATGGGATGCAGCGCCAGCAGCATATCGCCATCAATAATGGCAAAAGAGGCGGCAATATGCGGCGTGGCAGCAAACGCTGCGGCTTGATGGCCAAAATTGAATGGCAGCTGCGTGCCTTCCGCCAGGCGATGCCAGACAAAATCCGCAGCGGTTGCGGTGGTGATTTCCAGGGCGTGGATATTGCCCTGTGCGTCGGCAGCCAGCGCCAGAAATGGCATATTAAGAGCATTGGCTGCATGTGGCAGCGCCAGCGTTGTGACTGCCCAATCGTAGGCAAACAGGGCATAGCTCATGCCCGCATAATGTCGTGCTGCGCCTGCGCCAGTATTTTCAGCCACGCGGATTTGTCCGCCGTCGATAAAATAGTATTTTCCATCAGCGCCATGCAGCAAATGATGCGGCGCATACAGCACGGCATTCAGTCCGCTGCCGTCTGCCAAAACGGGCAGGGCGCCAGCATCCGCTGGCGCACGCCCGCGCGCTCCGGCAACAAGATAATCCGTGGCAACCGGCCAGCCGGCAGGCGGAAGATGGTAGAGCGCCGGCGCTGCGGCCATCCAGCCATCGTCTTGTGCGCTGATGGCCTGCACTGCCGCTGCATCCAGCCGAAAGGCTTGCTCATATTGGGCATTGATACCTGCGTAGCCTGTGAATGCCAGCCCGGCATCGTCATATACAAAACTGCTGGCGCGCCAGCCCAGTGATTCTGCCGCCCAGATATTTTGCGTCAAGACATAAGCAGCATTAACTTTCGCTGCTGACAAATGCAGCAGACGGCTGTGCGGCACAGCGAGTGGCGTTTGCGTGCCGTCGGCATCTACCAGCGCCAGACTGGTGCAGCGCGCCGCCGTATCCAGCACGCGGAGTGTGGTGGAGCTTTCGGCGTTGTTGTTTGCAGCAGTGGCGGGTGTTGCCCCATACATCAGGTGCCCATAGCTGAGCTGCTCCAGGGGCACATCAGCCTCGCTTGCGAGGCAATTTGAAAAATCCGCCTTGGTGCGTCCGCTGTGCAGTTCAAAATGCACACCTTGGAGTTGCGGTACGAGGTGTTCCGGTTCAGGCACTGGTTCAGGCGTGACGGGGTCTGATTCATCGCTGCTGCTGCCGCCACCACATGCCACAAGCATAACGGAGAGCATCAAAGCCAGCCATTTTTGAGAAGTTTTAGTAGCCATATACTTCTAGCTCCGAGTAAGAAATTTTGATGGATTTTCTTGTGATGCAGAGCACAAAAAAAGCCCGCTCCTTTTGATGTGGGTGCGGGCTTTGTTGGAATGGTGCTGTGCATTAGTGCATTGCCAGCCCCAGCGATTTCACCGTCTCTTCGTCCAGATAGCCGTGTGTGGGCAGGTCGTGGGCAAGCTGGTAATCGGCGACAGCCGAGAGTGTGGCGGGGTCAAGGACGCCGTCAGCGCCGCCGTGGGCAAAGCCAGCGGCGCGCAGCGCCTGCTGCACCTGGCGGATGC
>ONTY01000225.1 GCA_900320815.1 uncultured Pseudomonadota bacterium | reverse complement strand
CGTCGGAAAAGAGCACAGCGTCGCCGTCAAAGGCGATACGCACCTCATCCGGGTGGCTGTCAGCGGCGGCGTTGGGGCGCGACTCGGTGAGCACGCACGCCGCCGGAAAGCCCAGCGCCAGCGCCTGCTGCACGTCTTGCGTGTTGGCCGAGAGAAACAGCCGCGCGCCCAGCGGACGCAAATACGTAAAGGGTGCACGCCCCTGGGTGAAGACGCCGCGCTCCAGGGCGATGCCGTGCTCGGCGGCGCTGCGGAACACGCGCAAACCGCTGACCGGGTCGTTGCGCGAGACGATGACCACTTCCACCCGCTGATGCCCGGGCGTATTGAAGGCAAGCAGCTTGCGGATGAGTGGGAACGCCGCGCCGGTGCTGCTGGCTGGCTGATCCAGGCGCTCGAGCTGCATCTGCATATAGGCGCTGGCGCTGGCGGCGTCAAAGACGCGGTTTTCTTCCTCAAAGTTAAACAGGGCGCGCGAGGAAATGGCAACGACAAGTTGATTGGCAAGTGAGGCTGGCATAGCAGGCGCGACTGTACGGGCACAGCAGCGCATCGCTAGACTCGCCGCCCATGTTTCAGCGCATCCGCTCCTACGCCCAAGTTATCCGTGAACGCGACCCCGCTGCGCGCAGCGTATGGGACGTGCTTTTTTCCTACCCCGGTTTTCACGCTCTGGCGCTGCACCGCATCTCGCACGCGCTGTGGCTGCGGCGCTGGTTTTGGCTGGCGCGCTGGCTCTCTCACTGGGCGCGGTTTTTGACGGGCATTGAAATTCACCCCGGCGCCACGATTGGGCGGCGCGTGTTTATCGATCACGGCATGGGCGTGGTTATTGGCGAGACTGCCGAAGTCGGCGACGACTGCACGATTTATCAGGGCGTCACATTGGGCGGCACCTCGCTGGCCAAAGGGGCAAAACGGCATCCAACGCTGGGGCGCGGCGTCATCGTCGGGGCAAACTCGCAAGTGCTGGGCAGTTTCACCGTGGGCGACGGGGCAAAAATCGGCTCTGGCGCCGTAGTGACAAAAGCCGTACCCGCTGGTGCCACGGCAGTCGGCAATCCGGCACGCGTCATTGCCGAAGGCGACGAACAGCGGCGCGAAGCCGCCGCCGCACGCCTGGGTTTTTCCGCCTATGGCCTCACGCAAAACGACGACCCGCTCAGCCAGGCATTGCGCGGATTGATTGACGGCACCGCCAGCCAAGAGCATCAAATCGCGCTGCTGTGGAATGCCGTAGAAAAACTCGCCGCCTGCGCCAGGCTGCAAGACGCCGCCGATTGCGTGCCGCACGACGCCGCGCGCAAAGAAAGCTTTGAAGCCGGGCGACTCAATGAATTGATCGGTGAATAAAAAAACACAATACTCCCATCTATTTCAATCCATTGCCCGCACACCTTGCGGGCAACAACAATATACTCTGCTCAATGAAAATCCGCGTGCTGCACTACTTCCTCGCTGTGGCGCGCGAGGGGAATATGAGCGCCGCCGCCGCTGCGCTGCACATCACACAACCCACACTCTCGCGCCAATTGGCGCAATTGGAAGCTGAACTGGGCACGCACCTGTTTGTGCGCCAAAGCCACGGCGTGGCACTCACAGCGCAAGGGCTGCGGCTGCGCTCGCGCGCCGAAGAAATCATTGCCTTGCTGGAGAAAACGCGCGCCGAATTTGCCGCGCCCGCTCAAAACATTGCCGGTGACGTGCACATCGGCTGCGGGGAAACGCGCAAAATGCGCCACCTCGCGCACGCCATGCGCCGCGTGCGTGCGCACTGGCCAGATATTCGTTTCCATATTCACAGCGGCAATTTTGACGATGTCACAGCGCGATTGGATGAAGGGCTGCTGGATTTTTGCGTACTCATTGAGCCGGCGGATTTGAGCAAATACGACTCCATGCGCCTGCCCGGCAAAGACGTGTGGGGCGTGATTACCCCAGTAGACAGCGCGCTGGCTGCCCTACCCCATATTCAGCGGCAGGATTTGGTGGACGCACCGCTCATCCTCTCGCGGCAGGTGCTGCGCCGCAACGCCGCGCCCAATGCGTTTGCCGACTGGTTCGGGGACGATTTTGGGCGCCTGCACGTAGCGGGCACCTACAACCTCGCCTACAACGCCGCTCTCATGGCGCGCTGCGGTCTGGGGCACGTCGTGAGCCTGGACGGGCTGGCAGACACCCGCGCGGGCAGCGGGCTGTGTTTTCGCCTGCTCGAACCCCGCCTGGAAAGCCGCCTGAATGTGGTGTGGAAAAAAAGCCGCCTGTTTTCGCCAGCGGCGCAGGCGTTTTTCCACGCGCTGCACGATGAACTGGGCGCCGCTGATATGCCCGAGGGGTAAAACACCATATTCAAAAAAAGTATTGGCATCTCTCGCGGCGCGGTATTACATTACTGCGCGCTGCGACGTGCGGCAAGAAAACGCAAGGAACAACGATGGATGCACAACTGCTGGCGGGCAAAACCGCTGTTATCACCGGCGCCAGTTATGGCATGGGCGTGGCAATGGCCACCCTCTTTGCCCAGGAAGGCGCCAACGTCGTGCTCACAGCGCGCGGAAAAGAAAAGCTGGGCGCCGTGGTAGAGGAAATCAAGGCCGCCGGCGGCAAAGCCATTGGCGTCGTGGCCGATACAAAATCGCTGGCGGACACGCAGCGCGTCTTTTCCGAGGCACTCGCCGCCTTTGGCGACGTTGATATTCTCATCAACAACGCCGGCATTGGCGAGCAGAAAATGATTGACGAAACCGACGATGAATGGATACAGCACGTGCTCGACACCAACCTCGCCGGCCCCATGCGCTACATCCGCGAGGCGCTGAAAATCTTTCTGCCGAAAAACGACGGCGTGATTATCAACATCTCCTCCGTCAACGGCGCGCGCCCCTTTTGCGGCGCCGCCTACACCGCCACCAAGGGCGCGCTCAACACACTCACAAAAAACGTCGCCATGCGGCTGGTGGACACCAATATCCGCTGCAACGCTGTCGCACCCGGCGCCACCATCACCCCGGCGCATCTTGCCAACAAGGCGGGCGAGCAACCTGGCGGCGCCAAAATGCTGGAATACAGCAAGCATTTTGTCTATTTTCCCGGGCCGGAATGCGAAGCCATGGATCAGGCGTACGCCTGCCTGTATCTTGCCAGCAAAATGGGACGTGCCGTGCGCGGGCAGGTGCTGCAAGTGTGCAATGGAGCATTTCTGTGAACGCCGCCGCCAGGATTGCCGCCGCCGCCCTGCTCTGCGGAGTAGGTATTTCTGCCTTTGCACAGGAAAACAACGCCGTGAATATCGTGGTAAAGTCTGACGCACACGAAATTGTATGCACGCTCAATGGCAGCACCCCGGCGCGCGCTTTGCTGGCGCAACTGCCGCTGACGCAAGAAATTGGCGACCGGGCGGGCAAGGAAAAAACATTTTTCCCGCCCCAAAAGCTGGACACCGCCGGCGCGCCGCTTTCCGAAGGCAAAAAAGGCAATCTTGCCTATTTTGCGCCGTGGAACAATGTGGTGCTGTTCTACGGGCACGGCGGACCTTATCCAGGACTGCACGCACTGGGCGAATGCAGCGGCG
>ONTY01000226.1 GCA_900320815.1 uncultured Pseudomonadota bacterium | reverse complement strand
TTTTAGGGAGTGGGGATAGCGCAGTTCGCATTGTGGAAAATGATAAATACCCTAAGCAATGATTGCGCGTTACCAGCATGTTAAGCCGGCAATAGCATGATACCCCACATTTGCTTCTGGATGAAGGGCGCCTGCAAGCAGCCCCATGTATCGGGCAATTTTCTGCGCCGCGCCATAAATAATCTGAATGCTGGCGGTTATAGGCATGCCCAGTGGCACTGGGGTTATGCGGAGCTTCCATGATTTTTTCTGCCCTGTCTTGAAACATGAATACAATCCGCGCCCCTTCCTGCCCGCTGGCATACAGCGCGGCGGCGCTCTTTCTCCAATCCACACCCTGCCATGCCCTCACTGCACCCTATGGTCAACGTCGCCGTGCGCGCCGCACGCGCCGCTGGCGCCATCATCAACCACGCCGCGCTGGATTTGGGCAGCGTGCGCGTGGCACAAAAACGCATTGGCGATTTTGTGACCGAAATTGACCGCGCCAGCGAAGCCGCCATTATTGAAACTCTGCTCACCGCCTACCCAAAACACGGCATATTGGCAGAAGAATCCGGGCAGGAGCATGGCGCCCCTGACGCCGAGTATGTGTGGATTATTGACCCGCTGGACGGTACAACAAACTTCATTCACGGCTTTCCGGTATATGCCGTCAGTATTGCGCTGGTGGTGCGCGGGCGTGTGGAACACGCCGTAATTTATGACCCCACGCGCAATGACTTGTTTACTGCCACGCGCGGGCGCGGCGCCTTCATGAATAACCGCCGCATGCGCGCCAGCAGCCGCCGCCATTTGCCTGAGAGCCTGATTGCAACCGGCCTGCCACACCGCGCGGGCGATGATTTCGCCATGCCGCTGCGCGTGCTTGCCGCACTCATGCCGCGCACCGCCGGCATTCGCCGCGCCGGAGCTGCGGCGCTGGATTTGGCGTATGTGGCCGCCGGGTTTTCTGACGGATTTTTTGAAAAAGGCTTGAAACCGTGGGACGTAGCCGCTGGCGCGTTGCTGGTGACAGAGGCGGGCGGCTTGATTGGCAATTTTGCCGGCGGCGCCTTTGATATGGACGCGGGCGAGTGCCTGGCAGCCAGCCCGCGCATTTACGCGCAGCTTGTTTCCATACTTTCGCCCTATTCACGCTTTGGCGAAACTGAAAATGTGCCCGCTGCGCGCGCCAAAGGCACCCTGAAAGCCACCGCAGCCAAAGAAGAAAGCGACGAAGAAAAAACCGGGGAAAACGAGGAACAAAGCAAATGAGTGCCCCCGCAGACATCGCTCACCCGCGCGGCATCCGCAGCTACGTGTTGCGCGCCGGGCGCTGCACTGCTGCGCAGGCACGCGCGCTGGCGCAGCTTGGCCCGCACTTCATCATCCCCTGGGACGAAGGCTGCGCCGACCTCGCCGCCACAGCGCTGGCTGCTGCGCGCGCCGCCGGGCACGAGTGCCGCCGCGTGGTGCTGGAAATTGGCTTTGGCATGGGGCAGGCGACGGCGCATATGGCCGCGCATATGCCAGACACCCTCATCATCGGCTGCGAGGTGCACCCGCCCGGCGTGGGCGCGCTGCTGCGCCTAATAGACGAAGGGCAGCTTGGCAACATCCGCATCGTGCAGCACGACGCGGTGCAGGTGCTGGCGCACATGTGCGCGCCGGGCACGCTCGCCGGCATCTGCATCCTCTTTCCCGACCCCTGGCCCAAGAAGCGCCACCACAAGCGCCGCCTCATCCAAAGCGCCTTTGCCCGGCTTGCCGCCACGCGGCTGGCGCCCGGCGGCTGGCTGCACTGCGCGACCGACTGGCAGCCATATGCCGAACACATGCTGGAGGTGCTCAGCGCCGAGCCGCTGCTTGCCAACGCCGCCGGCACCGCGGATGGCTACGCCCCACACCCTGCCTGGCGCCCCGAAACCAAGTTTGAGCGCCGTGGCCTGCGCCTGGGACATGGTGTGTGGGACGTGGCGTTTGTACGGCGCGGATAAGGCGCGGCTCACGCTTTGGCGCGGCCCGCCTCCCACGGGGGCAGCGCCACTTTTGCTTGCTTTTGTCTTCCCCGCTCTATACGCTGCATCCAAGGCCGTTGCACCAAGCACAGCGACGCCATTCAAATACTCCAACAATAAACACAATACTTCCGGCATATCTTGCCGGCAAACATAATATACCCAGGAACAACACCGTATGGACGCGCACGAAACGCACGAAGCTCTGGAACTGCACACACCGCCCGCTACGCCGTCAGACGCCATGCCAGGCGCACTGCAAAGCGCTGCTGCTGCGGGCAATGTGCCGGCGCTGCTGGCGCTACTGGCGCAGGGGGCGCAGGTGAATGCAGCCGGGGAGGGGGGCTGGACGCCGCTGATGTTTGCCGCCGCCTGCGGGCAGCCGCAGGCGCTGCTGGCGCTGCTGGCGGCGGGCGCGGATGCCTGCCTGATGAATCGTGAAGAAGAAACCGCGCGCAGCATTGCCAAAAACTATATTGAAGCACCCGGCTACGCGCACACCGCGCCCTTTGCCGGCAGCGCGCAGAAAAAGGGCTGCAAAACCGCTGCGCGCATTTTGCGCGACGCCCCTATTGCTTATCCAGATACTGCCCTGCTGCTGGCGGCAAAAGATGGTGATATGGCGCAACTCAAACGCATGTTGCGCGCGGGCGCTTCGCCCAATGGTGCGCGGGCGTGGGGCAGCGGATACAGCGCACTGCTGTTTGCTACAAAAAATCGGGATATTCCCATGCTGCGCCTGTTGCTGGCGGCGGGCGCGGACGTAAATGCTGTGGATGCCGAAGGCACAAGTGCGCTGCTGCACGCCGTGCAGTGCGAATCTATGGACGCAGCCACTGTGCTGCTTGGCACCGCAGCAACAATTAATATCAACGTGGCAGATTGTGCCGGGCGCACGCCACTGATGTATGCCGCCATGCATGGCGAGGGCGCAACGCTGCTCAAAACTTTGCTTGATGCTGGCGCCAATGTCCACGCCACGGACAATAATGGAAAAACCGCGCTGATCTACGCCGCTGAATATGGGCGCCAGCCGCACTGTGCCCTGTTGCTGGCGGCGGGCGCCGATATTGCCGCCATTGATGCCAGCGGGCGCAGTGCGCTGGCGCACGCCGCTGCTCTGGAAAATACTGAAAATGCCCAGGCGCTGTGCCGCTTTTTGCTGGCGCACGGCGCGCCTTCCAATACTGCGGAAAATGCGGCGCTGGACGCCGCGCTGCGCGCCAATAACCTGGGCACCGTCAAAATGCTGCTTGACGCCGGCGCTGATGGCGCCGCCGCTGGCATGGAAACAGTGCAGCACGCGCTGAAAAGCGCCGCCGCGCACGGCGACACCGCTGCGCTGCGTTTTATGCGCCAGCACATCCTCGCCCCCATGCACGCGCGCGCCAATGCGCCGGTGCACGGCGGCGTGGCGCCACTGCTGGCCGCCGCGCATCTGGGCGCGGGTGTGGCTGCAGCGCTGGCCGGCGCGCTGGAAGCGGCGCTGCAGCGCGCTGACCTGGCCACAACGCGCCTGCTGCTGGAGGGCG
>ONTY01000274.1 GCA_900320815.1 uncultured Pseudomonadota bacterium | reverse complement strand
AAGGGTATACATTCATCGCCGGCAATATAAGCCGGCAACTAAAGATATGTCTTTTGAGTATGTTGAACATCATTTTATACCCTCAAATCCTTCACTTCATTGCCGTCAACTTATGCCGGCGATGATTCAATACCCTCGTACAGCAGCGCCCCCACTGTCTGTTCATAGTCATCGTCAATGAGCACCACCTGCTCGCCTGCCGCCTGAAAGCCCTCCCTGCACGCCCGGTTGTCGGCTTTCAGGCTGGCGATGGTGCAGCCGGCATCGTCCAGCCGTGATTCAATGGCGCAGGCGTGCCGCTGTATTTCGGCAAAATGCGTGTCAATATATCTGTCCGTAAAGGCAAGGCAGATAAATCGGATGGCGCGCAGATATTCTTCCTCAAAATCCCGCCGCCAGTCATATGGAATATAGCCGCCTTCCACCATGAGGTGCTGCCGGTTTTCAATCACCGTTTTCACCATTTCCCGCACAATTGGCCAGAGTTCGTGGGTGAGCGCGTCGTCGTCCAGCGGCGTGAGGCTGGTGCGCCCGCTGCGAATCAGCCCCATTTTCAGATGGTCCAGGGAAAAATATGGGACGCTGTATTGTTCCAGCATGCGCTGCGCCAGCAGCGTTTTGCCGGTGTGCGATGCGCCCGTTATCAGAATGACCATAACCGTTTCACCATAACCAAAATCGTTGCAGCGCCATCATAGGCGCATCCTGTATGCTGACACGCCCAATTTTTGCTGTCCCTCATGAACCGCCTCACCGAACCTCTGAGAAACCTGCCGCGCGAGGCGCGCGACACGCTTTTTTTGCTTGCCGTCATCGCCTGGATTGCGCTGCCGCATTTCCCCAACCTGCCGCTGTGGTGCAGCGCCATGACGGCGGGCGTGCTGCTGTGGCGCGGCGCCTTGGCGCTGCGGGGGCGCCCGCTGCCCGGCGTGTGGTGGCGGCGCGCGCTGCTGCTGGGCGCGGTGGCCGGCACCATCGCCAGCCACGGCACGCTGCTGGGGCAGGAAGCGGGCGTGACGCTGGTGGTGACGCTGCTGGCACTCAAGACAATGGAGCTGCGCGCACGCCGTGATGCGCTGGTGGTGTTTTTCCTCGGCTTTTTCGTGCTGCTCACGCACTTTTTCACCTCGCAATCTCTGCCGCGCGCTGCCCTCATCCTCATCGCCCTGCTGGGGCTGCTGACGGCGCTGGTGAACGCGCACCGTCCCGTAGGCCGTCCCAGCCTGCGCGAGAGCGCCCGCTGCGCCGCGCGCATGGTGCTGGCGGGCGCGCCGCTGATGCTGGCGCTGTTTGTGCTCTTCCCTCGCTTTGCGCCGCTGTGGGGCGTGCCGGGGCAGACGCTGGGCAAAACCGGCCTGACAGCGCGCATGGAAGTGGGCACGATTGCCGAGTTGGCGCTCGATGACTCCATTGCCATGCGCGTGAAGTTTGACGACAAGCCCCCGCCGCAAAACCAGCTCTATTTCCGCGGCCCCGTGCTGGGCGAGTTTGACGGGCGCACCTGGACCACGTTTGGCGGCGGCAACGGCTTTGATGCCAACTTCTTCCCCGGCCCCGCTGACCTGGAAGTGGCCGGCGACCCCATCGGCTACGAAGTCACGCTCGAGCCCAGTCGCGCCATCTGGCTGCTGACGCTGGACGTTGCGCGCGATCCGCCCGAATTGCCGCGCGGCATGCGCGCGCGCATGAGCGCCGACATGCAGTGGATGACGTGGATGCCCATCAGCGACACGCTGCGCTACCGCGCCCAAAGCTGGCCGTTTCCCATGTTCCGCTACGGCACGCGCAACTGGCGCAACCTGCCCATTCGCGACCCGCAGCGCGAGCTGCGCTGGTATTTGCGGCTGCCCGAAGGCTCCAACCCGCGCACTGTGGCCTGGGGGCAGGAGCTGCGCGCGGCCAAAGGTGGCGACGCACTGGCCATTGCCGACGCCGCGCTCGAGCGCCTGGGGCGCGATGGCTACCGCTACGCCCTGGACCCGGGCATCTACGGGCGCCACACCGCCGACGAGTTCTGGTTTGAGCGCAAAGAGGGCTTTTGCGAGCACATCGCCTCGGCGTTTGCCGTGCTCATGCGCGCCGCCGGCGTGCCCGCACGCGTGGTCACGGGCTACCAGGGCGGCGACATCAACACCGTAGACAACTACTGGACGGTTCGCAACTCCGACGCACACGCCTGGACCGAAATCTGGGTGCAGGGCCACGGCTGGCTGCGCGCCGACCCCACCGCTGCCGTCTTCCCCGGGCGCATTGGCGAGACCACGCGCCTGCGCCCGGCTGCGGGCGCGCTGGCCAGCGCCATGAGCGCCATCAGCCCCGCGCTGCTGGCCAAGATTCGCGCCATCTGGGAAGCTGTTGACAACCGCTGGAAGCAGTGGGTGCTCAACTACACGCAAACGCGCCAGTTTGACCTCATGCGTGCCTTCGGCTTTGAGGCGCCCAACTGGCGCACCCTGCTGCAGCTGCTGGGCGCGCTGCTGGCCGCCGCTGCGCTGGCCGCCGCTGGCTGGATGGCGCTGCAGCGCCGCCGGCAAGACCCCTGGCAGCGCCTGCTGGCCGCTGCGCGCCGCCGTCTGGCCACCGCTGGCGTTGCCACCGCGCCCGGCGCCACGCC
>ONTY01000228.1 GCA_900320815.1 uncultured Pseudomonadota bacterium | reverse complement strand
CGAACACGCGCGGCGTGCCTGCCACCAGCCCGCCGCTGTCCACGCCGGGCAGCGCGGCGCGCGCCGCCTGCGCCAGGGCGGCAGCCAGCGCGGCGTCCGTTTCAAAACGGCTGCGCCCGGTGAGCGGCACTTCAAAGCGCGGAAACAGCGGCGAAGCGTCCATGTCGTGCTGCACAAAGGCGCCCGCCGCCACCGCATCGCCCACCCGCAGAGCACCGTCCAGCGCGCCCGCCGTGCCCGCCAGCAGCACGCGCTGCGCGCCAAAGCGCGCCAGCAGCAGCGTGGCACAGGAGGCAGCGGCCACTTTGCCAATGCCGCTTGTCGCCAGCACCACCTCGTGCGCGTGCCAGCGGCCAAGCCACACCTCGCGCCCGCCCAGCTGCACGCGCCGCGCGCCTGCCAGCGCCGCCTGCGCCGCCGCCATTTCCTCGTGCATCGCGCCAATGATGGCGCAGCGCGCCGTTTGCATGTCAGTCATTGCTTTTTCTCCTGTGCAAAAAAATACTCTACCTGCCCCGTGCGATGCACAGCGCAGCGCGCCACAATCGGCACGGTACCAGCGGGCCAGCCAGCGCCTGCGTCCCTCCAACCAATTGCGAAAGGAAAAATGCCCATGCCCTACCAACGCATTCTTGTTGCCACTGACGGCTCCCCACTCTCCGATAAAGCGGTGACGCACGCGATTGATTTGGCCGCTGCCACGGGCGCGGCGCTGTTAGTCATTAAAGTGCTGCCGTGCTATCCGCAGAACTATTTTGATGGCTCCCTTACGCTGCCCGCCAGCGAAATTGAGCGTATTGAAAAACACTGGGCCAGCGAGGGCGAAGGCATTGTGGGAAAGGCAAAACAGGCCGGCGAAGCCAAAGGCGTCAAAACCACCTGGTGGTGATGGCCTCGCATGGGCGCAAAGGTGTGGAGCGCCTGCTGCTGGGCAGCGAGACGCAGCAGGTGCTGCTGCGCGCGCCCATGCCGGTGCTCGTGCTGCGCTAATACTCTGACAATTGTCAGTACATTGCCAGCAAGAGAAGCGGGAAACACAGCGATACTCCAAGGTATCGCTTTTTTATGAAACAAAACAGAAAAAAGAAAGAGCCATAAAAAAACCCCGCTGCCATTTGCAGGCGCGGGGTTTTTTGCACAGCAGGGGTTATGTGCGCAGAGGCGTTTTACGACGCATTGCTCCAGCTGGGGCTTGCTGCCGTTGCTGCCTGCTGCTGCACGCCTTCCAGGCGGCTGATGCGCTCTTGCAGCTCGCCGCTCAATTCACGCAACGCTGTCAAAAGCTGGGCGCCAGATTCCACGCCTTCGCGCAGCCCGATTTCCAGCCGGTCGATGCGCGCCAGCGTCTCGGCGCCAGTGCTTTTTGTCGCCTCGGCCAGGCGCGTTGTTTCCTGATCCAGATAGCTGCGCAACTCGGTAAAGCGCGAGGCTTCCGCCTTGTCCGCCAAGTCGCGCTGCTCAGCCATTTCCTTGGTATGGCGACGCGTTTCAATCAGCACTGCGCCCTGCGTATACGCGAGCACAGAAATAAAGGCAATGGCGAGCACCGCCATCAGCCCCAGAAGCACCAAGCCAAGCGGCGCATCCACTTCATCAAAAAGCAGATTCAAGTGGGCCGGCGCATTCATCGCCTCCCAATTGACGCCAACAAACGTGACGATGGCCGCACAGAGCAGAAGCAAAAACAGGGAACGCAAAGACATGATGGAACCGCTTTCCTTTTCCAGACGTGCGCCGGAATAACCCGACGCGGGAGTGCCAAACACGCAGCAAGTGTAGCGATACCCAGCCCATTGGAGCAGCCCCAACAGCACCCCTTGCCGCTGCCCGCGCTGCGCTTGTGGCAAGTGACATTCCAGCTTGCTGGCTGCGTGCAGTGCTGGTAGCGCGCTCTTTTTTTTGATGCTTTCCGCTCAAAACTGCGGCGTGCGCTTTTGCAAAAAGGCTTGAATGCCTTCAAGGTGTTCGGCACTCGCCGCCCAGGCGTAGGCGTCGCTGGCGTCCAGCGCCATCGCCGCCGCACCCACCTCGCGCAGCGTGCGCTTGTTCAGGCGCGCCGCCTGTGGCGCAAGGCGTGCGATGCGCTGCGCCAGCTCCTGCGCGCTCGCCGGCACTTCGCCCGCCGGCAGCAGGCGCTGCACAAAACCCAGCGCGTGCAGCCGCGCAGCCGGCAGCACGGCGGCAGTCAGCAGCATCTCGCGCACCGCCGCATCGCCTGCTGCGCGCTGCACCAGCTGCATCTCGCGCGGCGCCATCGGAAAGCCGAGCTTGGCGATGGGCGCGCCAAAGCGCGCGCCTTCGTCCGCCAGGCGAATGTCGCAGCAGCACGCCATCTCCACCCCCGCGCCCATGCAGTTGCCCTCAATCGCTGCGACGATGGGCACATCGCACGCCAGCATGGCGTGCAGGCCGCCCCACACATCCTGCTCGTGAAACGCGCGCAGACTTTCTTCGGCAAAACGGAACGCGGGATATTCCGCAATATCGCCGCCGGCACAAAAATGCTCTCCCTCGCCGCGCACCACCACACAGCGCCAGTTACTGTGCTGGACTTTTTCAAACACCGCGCGCAACTGCCGCCACATGGCGCGCGTCATGGCATTCAATTTCCCCGCATTTTCAATCGTGACATACGCCACTGCACCCGCGCCTTGCAATTGAATTTCAGACATTTTCCTTCGCCTTGTCAGCACGATTTTCAAACGCTCCCCGCGCGGCGAAAAACATCAGCGCAGCCCCTGCCAGAATCATCGGCACACACAGCCACTGCCCCATCGACATACCCAAAGCCAGCAGTCCCAGATACGCATCCGGCTCACGGAAAAACTCCACCACAAACCGCAGCACACCATACCCCAGTAAGAACGCTCCGCCCACCTGTCCCGTTCGGCGTGGAGCGCGTGCATACAGCCACAGCAGCACAAACAGCACAACGCCCTCCAGGGCACATTGATACAGCTGCGACGGGTGGCGCGGCGGATTGCTGCCATCGGCCAGTTGCGCGCCCGGAAACACCATCGCCCACGGCACATTGCTGCTCGCCACACGCCCCCACAACTCGCCATTGATGAAATTGCCAATACGCCCTGCCGCCAGCCCCAGCGGCACGCATGGCGCAGCCACATCCATCACCTGCAGCCAGGGACGCCTACGCCTGCGCGCCCATATCCACAGCGCCGCCATCACGCCTAACATGCCGCCGTGAAAGCTCATGCCCCCTTTCCATACCGCCAGCACTTGCAGTGGATGCGTCACGTAATACCCGGGCTGGTAAAACAGACAATATCCCAGTCGCCCGCCCAGCACCACGCCCAGCACGGCCCAGAACATCACATCGTCCACCGCCTCGCGCCCCCACGGCGTTGGCTGCGTGACGCTGGCCAGCGACTCGTGGCGCACGCGGCGCAGCGCCAGAAAATAAAACAGCGCAAACGCCAGTAAATACATCAGCCCGTACCAATGCACCGCCAGCGGGCCGAGGCGAATGGCGATGGGGTCAATAGCAGGATAGGTCAACATGGGGCGCGATTGTGCCTATGCGCGCCACGCACTCACATTGGCTGGGCATCGCTCTGTCACCAGCAAGGCATACCGATATATATGGATGTCATGCCGGAGTATCAAAACACTGTATTGGAACAGGGAAAAAGATTGATACTCCAATGTCCAGCATCGCTTTGCCGGCAAGACATAGAGGCAACCGAGGCATACCCAACGAAATGTCTCTGCTACCATTGCCATCCATGCAACACTCCACCAAAGAGCACCTTTCGCGCCAAGACTTTTTTCCAGTGCCAGAACACGTCAAAGAAAATCCGCCACCCACGTCTCCCACATTTTCCATTGAGAGGCTGATGCGCGGCGTGATTTATTTTATATGCCTGAACCTCATGGGCTATCTTTATATGTACGCCGAGGAAACGCTGCTGGACATTAGCAAATGGATAGCCATCGTCACCATTGCGCTGTTCCTGTTTTTCATTGTCCGGCGGCTGCTGGAAAGACCCAAAAATAAGTGGGCACTGGCCAGAGCCATGCCACTTGCCATTGCCGCACTTGTGTGCATATGGGTGACAGAGGCACATTTTCGGGGCGTCAACCTTGCAGAATATCAGCAATTTTTGAAAGAGCGCACCGAGCGCGTCACACGCGAGCGGCAGGAGCGGTGGAGGCGGTGGCGCCAGAAAAGTGGCGCAGCGCCTGCAGCGTCTGCTACGGAAACTGCCTCCCAGCCATAATGGAAACGCTGCGCCAGCTTGCGCACTTGTGGCCTGCGCGCCTGGTTTTTGAACTGGCGCTGGTGGCGGCTCTTTTTTCGCTGTGGAACTGGTGTGACGCACGCCGCCGCCGGCGGC
>ONTY01000229.1 GCA_900320815.1 uncultured Pseudomonadota bacterium | reverse complement strand
AAAACCGCTCACAATTCTTCCACAGCCTCCTGCTGCCAGCCAGCCAGCCAAAACTTCGCTCCACTATCCAACGTGCAATTCATTGCGCCTGGCAATGTGCACAGTGACATGCTCCCCCCCACCAAGCGTGTCCACGACCAGGGTGCGTTTGATACCAGAAATCTTCTTGCCGCCGTCATAGCCTTTGCAGCTGGCTGGCAAGGTATTTTTGACACTTTGCGCGTCCACAATCAAAAGCCTGGTTTGTTCACTGCGTCCCTGTCGTTTGCGCTCTTGCCTCACCTGATTTTTTTAATGCCTGCTTCGTGCGCAGATCGAGCAGCTGCCTGATGACGGCAAACTGCTCACGGGTGACATGTCGCTTGGGTAGTCTGTTGCATGACCCCAGAATGCAACAAACCAAAAAGACGTTCAACAGGCTCTGAGAAGAGAAAAGCCGCCGGCCTTGGTTGGCCGCGGCGGCTTGTGTGTGGTGCTTACGCCGTTCAGTTGCGCGATTTGTCCACCAGGCGGTTGGCGGCAATCCAGGGCATCATGGCGCGCAGCTTTTCGCCGACCTGCTCGATGGGATGCTCGGCCATGAGGCGGCGGCGACTCTTGAGCACGGGAGCGCCGGCCTGGTTTTCGGCAATAAAGCTCTTGGCATATTCGCCGCTCTGGATGGCGCGCAGCGCCTCGCGCATGGCCTGGCGCGACTGCTCGGTAATGACGCGCGGGCCGGTAACATATTCACCATATTCGGCGTTGTTGCTGATGGAGTAATTCATGTTGGCGATGCCGCCTTCATAAATCAGATCCACGATGAGTTTCATCTCGTGCAGGCACTCAAAATAGGCCATTTCGGGCGCATAACCCGCTTCCACCAGCGTTTCAAAACCGGTTTTGATGAGTTCCACGGCGCCGCCGCAGAGCACGGCCTGTTCGCCAAAGAGGTCAGTTTCCGTTTCTTCGCGGAACGTGGTTTCAATGATGCCGGCGCGCCCGCCGCCGTTGGCCATGGCATACGACAGCGCCACGTCGCGTGCCTTGCCGCTCTTGTCCTGATACACGGCGATGAGCTGCGGCACGCCGCCGCCAGCGGCAAAGGTGCTGCGCACGGTGTGGCCGGGCGCCTTGGGCGCGACCATCCACACGTCCAGGTCGGCGCGCGGCACGACTTGCCCGTAATGCACGTTGAAGCCGTGGGCAAAGGCGAGCGAGGCACCCTGCTTGATGTTGGGTTCAATTTCGTTGCGATAGGCGGCGGCGATGCTTTCGTCGGGCAGCAGTACCATGACGACGTCGGCCTGCGCCACGGCGTCGCCGGTTTTAGCGACTTTCAGGCCGGCGTTTTCCGCCTTTTTCCAGCTTGCGCTTCCTTCGCGCAGGCCGACAACGACGCTCACACCGCTGTCGTGCAGATTGAGCGCGTGCGCGTGCCCCTGACTGCCGTAGCCGAGGATGGCCACAGTCTTGCCTTTGATGAGCGAGAGGTCGCAATCTTTATCGTAAAAAACTTGCATGGTTTGCACTCCAGAAAATGATGGCACCAAAAAAGGAGGAAAAGGCGCCGGGGATTTACAGGCGCAGCACGCGTTCGCCACGGCTGATGCCGCTGGCGCCGGTGCGCACAGTCTCGAGAATGGCGCTGCGGTCGATGGCATTGAGGAAGGCGTCGTTTTTGGACTGGTCGCCCGTCAGCTCCACAGTGTAGCTTTTATCAGTTACGTCAATAATACGCCCTCGAAAAATATCGCAGGTGCGCTTGATTTCTTCGCGCTCCTGCCCCACCGCGCGCATTTTAATCATCATGTGTTCGCGCTCAATATAGCTGCTTTCTGTCAGGTCGATGACTTTCACCACTTCAATGAGGCGGTTGAGGTGCTTGGTGATTTGCTCGATGGTTTCCTCGGAACCGCGCGTCTGAATGGTCATGCGCGAGAGGCTTTCGTCTTCGGTGGGCGCAACAATGAGCGATTCAATGTTATAGCCGCGTGCAGAAAACAGGCCGACAACGCGCGAGAGCGCACCCGCTTCATTTTCAAGGAGGATGGCGATGATGTGTTTCATGGCGTGAATTGGTTCAATATATGGGCAGGCCAGGCACTGAGTGCGGTGCGCGCGGCCTTGCGCCAGTTCCTTTATTTCTTCAAGACTGGCCGCTGGCGTAGTCCTGCGGGCCGAGCAGCATTTCCGTAATGCCAGCGCCAGGTTGCACCATTGGAAATACGTTTTCTGTGGGGGCGACGCGGAAGTCCATGAAAACGGTGCGGTCTTTGAGAGCGCGCGCTTCACGCAGCGCGCCTTCCACGTCGGCGGGTTTTTCAATGCGCATACCCACGTGCCCGTAGGCTTCGGCCAGTTTCACAAAATCGGGTGCTGCCTCCATTGGTGTGTGGCTATAGCGGCGCTCATACTGGATTTCCTGCCATTGTCGCACCATGCCCAAATAGGCATTGTTGAGCGCGATAATTTTTACCGGCGTATGATGTTGCTGGCAGGTGGCAAGCTCCTGAATGCACATTTGAATGGAGCCGTCGCTGGTGATACAAAACACTTCGCTGTCTGGATGTGCCATTTTCACACCCATCGCAAATGGCAGTCCCACGCCCATCGTGCCCAGGCCACCAGAGTTAATCCAGCGACGCGGCTGTTCAAACTTGTAGAACTGCGCCGTCCACATCTGGTGCTGCCCCACGTCGCTGGCGATATACGCATCGCTGCCTTGCGTCATGCGGCTGAGCGTTTCAATCACATATTGCGGCTTAATAATGTCACTGCCCTGCTCATAATGCAGGAAGTTCTTGCCGCGCCATTCCTCAATGCAGCTCCACCAGGCGGCGATAGCCGCTGCGTCAGGATGCCGTCCTGCTTCACGCCAGGCGGCAATCAGTTCAACGAGCACCTGTTTCGCATCACCCACAATGGGAATATCGGCGCGCACACGTTTGGCAATGCTCGACGGATCCACGTCAATATGAATAATTTGCCGCTCGCGCGCCATAAAGTGTTTGACGTTGCCAATAACGCGGTCGTCAAAACGCGCCCCCACCGCCAGCAGCACATCGCACTCCTGCATGGTGTGGTTGGCTTCGTAGGTGCCATGCATGCCAAGCATGCCGAGAAATTGCCGGTCGGAAGCTGGAAACACCCCCAGTCCCATGAGCGTGCTGGCCACAGGGAAACCTGTTATCGCTGCCAGTTCACGCAACTGCTCGCTGGCGCCTGCACTGATGACGCCGCCGCCCACGTAGATATAGGGGCGCTTGGCCTCCAGCAGCAACCCAAGCGCCTTGCGGATTTGCCCACTGTGCCCCTTGCGCACCGGGTTGTACGAGCGCATACGCACCGTGTCGGGATAACCCGTCCACGGTGCTTTATTGAATGTCACATCCTTGGGCAAATCCACCACCACCGGCCCGGGACGACCCGTGCGCGCAATATGGAAGGCTTTTTTGATGGTGGTTGCCAGTTCGCGC
>ONTY01000231.1:3369-4187 GCA_900320815.1 uncultured Pseudomonadota bacterium | reverse complement strand
CATGTAGCCATCCATCCAGTCCTGCACCCATTCTTCCACATTACCGTGCATATCGTAGAGGCCCCAGGCGTTTGGTTTTTTTTCACCCACTGGCTGTGGTGTGCCATCGCTATTGGCGCTGTAGCAGGCATATTCCCATTCCGCCTCGGTGGGCAGGCGGTAGTGCCGGATTTTTCCGCCCTGCCCTGTTTTTTCCTCTTTGGCATTCAGACGCTGGATAAACTCCTGCGCTTCTTCCCAAGTGATATTGTCCACTGGCAAAGCGTCGCCCGTGTGCCCGCTGGGATTTTCACCCATCACTGCCTGCCACTGCGCCTGCGTGACTGGATATTTTCCCAGTAAAAACGGACGCGAAATTGTCACCTCGCGCTGCGGGCGTTCCCAATCCAGCGCATAGGCGTCATGCGCTGCTGCGCCCATTATGAATGTGCCGGCGGGCACGGGCACAAACGCCATGCCAAGGCAATTGGGTTGCGCGGCCAGCGCCGCAAGCGCCTCAAAAAGTGCATTACATGCAGCTGCAGGCGCTTGCCCGCTGCGCGCATCATTTTTTGCCAGCGCGCGGAATTTTGCCAGGTCTTCTGGTGAAACCATGATGCTGGCGTGCCCCGCGTCCAGATATTGCACCCAATCCGCCGCCGTTGTGAAGCGCCGGCAAAATGCCATCACTTCATCCAGCAGCGCAGCAATGTTGCACTCGCCACGCAAAACATCGCTGCTGCGCACCCAGCCTGCCGCAGGCAGCCTGTCATCATTGAGATTGCTAAATGCCGGCCAATCGCCGCCGCCAAACCGCTCACACCAGATATATGGATAAA
>ONTY01000231.1:0-3360 GCA_900320815.1 uncultured Pseudomonadota bacterium | reverse complement strand
ATGGCCGATGAAAAAGCACTCATACACCTCCCCGCGCTGGCGCACAAAACCGCCGCCTGTTTCATCCATCCTGGAAAATCCAGCGCGCTGCGCATGGGCAGCAAACAGGGCATTCACCGCATCTCCCCGCCCCGCTTGCAACTCGCCTGCCACGTCGTTGACAAACCAGGGCACAGGTGCACCGCCCGCATCAGGGCAGATGGGAGTTTCTGTAAATCGCGGCCATCCGCGTTTTTGCAGCACGCAGATGGCAGCCTGCCAATCCGGCGCTGCCTTGAAATAGCTGAAAAACTCACGCGCTGTGCGCTCCAGAATATCGGCGCCCGGATTTTCTTTGCGCACCACCGCTGAGCTGCCGCCGCACACGCCATCCCACCCCAGCCAGCCGCCCACAGGGGAACACCGTTGCTGCGGCGTGCCATCTTCAAACATTCCGGCATGGCTGACTTCAAAGCCAATCTGGTCAACCGCCTTGCCTTCCATTTTGAAGCTAACGACATAAAACAATCCGTTGTTGTCGTACCAATACACGCGATCGCTTTTGCGCTTGAAGCCTATCGCGCGCAGACGCTTTTTGAACTCCTTGATGTTTTCCTGCATAGCACAATGTCCTTATTTCACGCGCCGCACTACGCGCAGCACACCATCAAGTGCACGCCTTCCCCAACCATCCATTGCCAGCGCCAGGCGAAAGCCGGTGAAATCACTGCCTCTATCAGGAGTTGAAACAAACGTATCGCTTGAGCGGCAGCAGCCGGGGTGAAAAAGGTAACTGCCGCCGCGCTGCACGCGAAATAGGCCGGTGTGGTCGCTGTCCTGCACCCATTCCAAAACGTTGCCATGCATATCGTGCAGCCCCCAGGCGTTGGCCCGTTTTTGTCCCACAGGATGCGTGTGTCGTCCGGCATTATCAATATACCAGGCATATTCTTTGAGTGCTTGCCAGTCATTGCCGCAACACCAGGCTGTTTCACTTCCAGCACGGCAGGCATATTCCCATTGCGCCGCTGTGGGCAAGCTGTAGCGGCTGTGGCCTTCGCGTGCATTGAGCGCGCGGATAAACGCTTGGGCGTCGTCCCAGCTGACGCTGTCCACCGGATGATTTTCTCCCTTGAAATGGCTGGGATTTGCGCCCATCACGGTCTGCCATTGCGTCTGTGTGACTGGATATTTGCCCATACAAAATGGGCAGGAAATGTTGACCGCGCGGCTGGCGTGTCCCTCGCCCATCCAGAACCGGCCAGCGGCAAGAGGGACAAACTCCATGCCGATGCTGTTTGTAGAGCTGCTGCTTTTTCCCCCATTTTCCATATCTGCAGGCTATTCCCGTGCTCCGGCGGCTTGCAAAAGGGCAATGATTTCTTCGTTGTTGCAGCTTTGCGCCATGTCCATTGGCGTCATTTCTTCATATTTTTCGCCAGTTTCCTCGTCAAGCTCAAACACCTCAAGGTTGGGGTCGGCGCCTGCTTCCAGCAGCAGTTTGACTATTTCTATTCTTTCCTCTGCAATGGCAGAAATTAGTGGCGTGGTATTGCGCTGCATATCGCCCACGGCGTTGGGGTTGGCACCCGCTTCCAGCAGCAGGCGCACGGTTTCTGCCGAGCCGCCGCACGCAGCAGCCCAATGCAGCGGGCTGGTACCGTCGGGGCTGCCGTCATCCTCGCGCGCATCGGCATCTGCGCCGGCGTCCAGCAGCAGTTTTACTACCTCGGCACACCCTTCCATTGCCGCTGAATGCAGCGCCGTGCTGCCGTCTTCGGTTTTAGCCTTGGCGTCGGCACCATGCGCCAGCAGATATGCCACAACGTCAGCGTGCCCATTTTCAGCAGCATAGTCAAGCGCCATCTTTTTGCTGTCTTTTTCACGTTCGTTCACGTCTGCACCCCGCTCCACCAAGCGCCTGACCATTGCCAAGTGCCCATTTCTAGCGGCACTCATCAGCGGGGTTTCATCATCCGTATAGGCAAAAAGCGGATTCGACGGGCGCGTACCATTTTCTGCGCCGTGCGCTTCCAGCACGTCGGCCACGTCTACCTGTCCGTTTTCAATCGCCCAGTCCAGCGCAGTTTTACCATCGCTATCTTTGGCGTTGATTTTTGCTCCGCTGGCAATGAGCGCCTGCGCCGCCTCTGCGTGCCCTTGCTCGGCGGCGTACATCAGCGCCGTTTTGCCCCGTTCATTGCCGGCTTTGAGCGCGGCGTGGACATTCGCGCCGCGCGAGAGCAAAAGCTGCACCGCCTCCGCGCTGCCGGAGGCGGCTGCCAGCATCAGCGCCGTTTCGCCTTTTTCCACGCCGCTGGGCGCGGCGGCATTCACGGGCGCGCCTGCATCCAGCAGCGCCGCCAGCATATCGGCACGGCCTTTGGCGGCGGCGGCCATGAGCGCGGTTTTTGGGCTTTCCACCGCGCGGGTGAATTGCGCCGCCATTTTCATGATGTTCTGATGCCACGCCAGCATGGCATCAGCCTGTTCCTTGGGCATGGACTGCATATCCTCATTGATGCGGCGGAGGTCTTTTTCTGTTGCGCCCATTGCGCGAGCCATATTTTCGGCGGGCATATTCGCTAGTGCAGCCATTTTGTCGGAGTCTGTAGTATCGGTGCGCATGGCATTCACATCCACACACTCTGCAATCAGGCGGCGCAGCCGCTCAATATCGCCAGCGTCAATGGCGTCAAACAGTTGGGAAGGATTGGAAGAACACATCATATTTCTCCTGAACAATATGGATGGGCATAATATACTTGTGTTCTTGGTCCTTTCTTTCTTTTATCATATGACTTCTCTAAACTTTTCCAATTTCTAAATTCTGGACCATTATCAAAAGTTATTGTCTTAAATTTCCTTCTAAATTCTTTCTTGTATATCCTCTCTAATATATCAAGTGCTTTTGCCACCTCCCTTGCTTCTTTACTTGCAATTTTTATTATTATTTCTTCTCTTGTTTGCCTTTCTGTCATTGTAAATAATACTGAGCCTTTTTTCTTCTTTCCTATTACTAAATCTCCTTCCCAATGTCCATATTCGCTTCTATCATTTGCTTCTTTTGGTCTATAATCTATGCTCTTTTCTGGGGGCACTTTATCACATATTGTCTTATCTTTATTTTTGTTTTTATGCTTTTTGTTATATATCATGTCTTCTGGCTTTATATCATAAATATCTCCACTTGCTATATTATTTCTTATAGTTCTTGCACACATTTTGGTTTTAAAATTTTTTTCTTTTATCTCTTTTGCTATTACCTCGGGTGATTTCTTTTCTTTTTTTATTGATTTTTCAACATATTCCTTTAATTCATAATCATTATCTATCTTTAATTTTGGTCCTTTAGCCCTTAAATAATACTCATATCTTGCT
>ONTY01000236.1 GCA_900320815.1 uncultured Pseudomonadota bacterium | reverse complement strand
CGTCCTCCGCGTGAGCTCCTTCTTGGTGATGCCGCCGCGGCCCGCCGACGCGACCACCTGGAGGATGCGCTTCTTCGCCTTCTCGTCGCCCGTCTCGGCGACGGTCTCCCTGACGGCCCGTATGAGGTCGTCCACGAGGTACCGCACGAGCGCGCAGGCGTAGACGGCGTCGCCCCCGGTGACCGACGGCTGCCGGGCGTCGCGCCCCACGGCGAGGATGAGCGCCACGCGGCGCGCGTTCTCCAGCGCCTTGCCGTAGAGGTAGTTCGTCTCGTCGCCCGACTTGTCGGCCTTGAGCATCTTGCGGTGTATCTCCAGGTTGAAGTCGTTGAAGACGGCAAGCGCGGCCCCATCGCCTTTCTTGAAGAACTGAAGAAAAAAGGCCACCTCGTCGCTTATGTTGGCGACGTTGTCGGCACCGGCTCCAGCCGCAAATCTGCCACCAACAGCGTCATCTGGGCCACGGGACACGATATTCCCCACGTGCCCAACAAACGCTACGGCGGCGTGACGCTCGGCGGCAAAATCGCCCCCATTTTCTTCAACACGCAGGAAGACTCCGGCGCCCTGCCCATTGAAGTTGATGTGAGCCAAATGAACATGGGCGACGTGATTGACATTTATCCCTACGCCGGACGCATTGAAAAAGATGGCAAGGAAATTGCCCAATTCCAGCTCAAAAGCGAGGTGCTGCTGGACGAAGTGCAGGCCGGCGGGCGCATCAACCTCATTATTGGCCGCGCCCTCACCACAAAAGCACGCGCCGCACTCGGGCTGGAAAATCCCGCGCCGCATTTCCGCCAGCCTGCGGCGCCCGCGCCTTCAAATGCCGGCTTCACGCTGGCGCAGAAAATCGTGGGGCGCGCCTGCGGCCTGCCCGAGGGCCAGGGCGTGCGCCCCGGCGCCTATTGCGAGCCACGCATGACCACTGTCGGCAGCCAGGACACCACTGGCCCCATGACGCGCGACGAGCTCAAAGACCTCGCCTGCCTGCGCTTTTCCGCCGACCTCGTCATGCAGTCGTTCTGCCACACCGCCGCCTACCCCAAGCCTGTGGACGTGCAGACGCACCGCGAGCTGCCGCGCTTCATCAGCGAGCGCGGCGGCGTGGCGCTGCGCCCGGGCGACGGCGTCATCCACAGCTGGCTCAACCGCCTGCTGCTGCCCGACACCGTGGGCACCGGCGGCGACAGCCACACGCGCTTTCCCATCGGCATCAGCTTCCCCGCCGGCTCCGGGCTGGTGGCGTTCGGCGCCGCCACGGGCGTGATTCCGCTCGACATGCCTGAATCCGTGCTCGTGCGCTTTTCCGGCACGCTGCAGCCGGGCGTGACGCTGCGCGACCTCGTGCACGCCATTCCGCTCTACGCCATCAAAGCCGGGCTGCTGACTGTGGCTAAAGCGGGCAAGAAAAACATCTTTTCTGGCCGCATTCTGGAAATTGAAGGGCTGCCGCAACTGAAAGTGGAGCAGGCGTTTGAACTCGCCGACGCCTCCGCCGAGCGCAGCGCCGCTGGCTGCACCATTAAACTCGATAAAGAACCCATCATTGAATATCTGCGCAGCAATATCGCCCTCATGCGCCGCATGATTGCCGACGGCTATCAGGACGCACGCACCCTGCAGCGGCGTATTGACCGCGTGCAAAACTGGCTGGACAACCCACAGCTTCTTGAAGCCGACGCCGACGCCAAATATGCCGCCACCATTGACATCAATATGGATGAGATTACCGAACCCATCGTCTGCTGCCCGAACGACCCGGACGATGCCAAAACCCTCTCCGATGTGGCTGGCGCCAAAATCGACGAAGCGTTTATTGGTTCGTGCATGACCAATATCGGGCATTTTCGCGCCGCCGCGCGCCTGCTGGGTGGCCAGCGCGACATCCCCGTGCGGCTCTGGATTGCCCCGCCTACCAAAATGGATCAGGGCGAATTGATGAAAGAAGGGCATTACGCGGCGTTCGCCACCAGCGGTGCGCGCTGCGAGGTGCCCGGCTGTTCGCTGTGCATGGGCAACCAGGCGCAGGTGCACAAAGGCGCCACCGTCATCTCCACGAGCACACGCAACTTCCCCAACCGCCTGGGGCCTGGCACGCAGGTGTATCTTGGCTCCGCCGAACTCACCGCCATTGCCTCGCGCCTTGGCCGCCTGCCCAGCAAAGAGGAATACCTGCGCGAAATGCACGTCATTGACCAAGAGCGCGCCAGCGTCTACCGCTACATGAACTTTGACCAGATTCCGGAATACGCGGCGAGGTGAATGTCAAGCATACTCATGCTTGATACATCGCATCGCCGGCTTCTTGTGCCGGCAACCACTTCATACCCATGCAAAAACCCCGGCCCGCGCGCAGGGGTTTTTATCTCTGTTTCCCCTGCGGCTCCCCTTTGAACACCGCGTACTTGGACGCCACAAACGTCAACATCGTCACCGCTGCCAGTGGGATAAACATCGCCCAAAAGCCCCGCACTCCCAGCGCCGCCAAACCCCAAATCATCGCCTCGCGCAGCCCCAGCATAGACGCAGCCAAAGCCAAAAAGCGCCACAGACTACCCGTGCGGCGAAAAGTAAAAAACCGGTGCCCGAACCACGACACCCAGAACGCCACCGCAAACCCCAACGCCGCTGCCGCCGTTTCATGCAGCGCCAGAAACTTCCACAACAACCAGGAAACCAGCAAATCCGTCAGCGTCGCCGCCCCGCCCACCAGGGCAAAGCGCAACGTCTGCCACAGTGTTTCTTTTTCAATCTTCATGGCTGCGCTCCTGCAGCACGATGCCGCAGTTATAGCGCCCGGCGGTAATTTTCTCTTTAATTGAGCCGGTGACGCGATCCACCACATAGGCAGGACGGCGCTTGACCTCTCGCTGCATACGCCCTAAATATTCGCCCAGCACTCCAATAGAAATCAATTGCACACCGCCAAGAAATAAAATTACACTCATCAGTGAGGCATAACCAGGCACATCAATACCAAAAATCAGAGTTCTCAATACAATCCAGACAAACATATACAAGAACGCCAGCCCAGCAATAGCTGCCCCAACATATGTCCACAGGCGCAGCGGCAAATCGGAAAACTGGGTAATGCCATCCAGCGCAAAATTAAGTAGCTTACCATAATCCCACTTTGTTTGCCCTGCGGCTCTCTCCGGACGGACATATGGCACTTCCACCATTTTCCCGCCACCCCAGACGAGCAAGCCTTTCATAAACCGATTAGCCTCCGGCACGTTGCGTAAAATCTCCACAATCTTGCGGTCTATCAGCCGGT
>ONTY01000295.1 GCA_900320815.1 uncultured Pseudomonadota bacterium | reverse complement strand
CAGCGCGACGCACGTGGATGCCACCCTCTTCGTAGTGGGTCACGCCTACGACCAGCGCCGTTTTGTCGATGAGCCCCCGAAAGTCCTCAACGTACATACGCAAGTCGGCAATGGGGTCGGGCGCATTGGCGCGCACCAGCAGCACCAGGCCAAGAGCGTTTTCAGAGAGGATGTCCCACATGAAGTCAAAACGCTTTTGTCCAGGGGTGCCATACAGGCGCACCTGGTCACCGCTGTCAAGGCGCATCAGCCCATAGTCCATCGCCACAGTGGTGTTGGATTTGAGGGTGCGGACGTTGTCCTCACTGGCCGAAGCCTCAGTGCTGACCACTTCAATATCTGAAAGCGACTGGATGGCTGTGGTTTTGCCAGCGCCAACGGGGCCGGCAAACACGATTTTGTAGGTCGTAGGCATGGGGTATCCCAGTGTCAAGCGGCCTGCGCGTTAGAACAGCTTGGCCAGCAGCGACTTGAAAAAGCCCTTGGGCGCGACTTTTTGCGGCTCGGGCGCCCTTTGCTGCACCGGCGGCGCCTGTGTAATTTCTGCCAGTCCAGCGAGGATGGAAAGTATTGCAAAGCGGTGCACCTCGTCTTCGCGGCGCGGAAAGATGCGCGCCAGAGCACTCACCGATTGCGGCGCACGCGCGCAAATAGCAGCAAGCTGCACGTCCATCCCGTCGCCGCTGCCCAGCAGCGTGAAATCGGGCATACGCAGCAGCCGCAAGGAGAGGTCGGCACGCCGATCCATAGGTACGTCGCGCAGCGCGCTGGCGCCCAGCTCCCATGCCAGCACGTCCAGCGGGGTTTGCGCGTTTGCCGCATCGCGCCCAAAGTGCCTGCGCACAGCATCTTCAAAGCGCACATCAGGCTGCGTGACAACGCGCACGTTCGCCATCATCTCTGGGGTGAGCAGGAGCTTGAGCAGCGGCGCCAACGGCAGCGAGGTGGCAAGCTGGCTTTGCTGCGCGTCTGCAATCAGCGTCGGCTCACCGCGCACAGACACCACCTGCGTGCCCACAGGCTGGAGCAAGCGTGCGAGCAGCCGCACAACGGGAATGCGATCCAGCTGCGGAAATGCAGCACGCAGCGCAGGCAGCACGTCACCGTCATTTGGCACCTCACCTTCTTCGCCCGCAGCGGCGGCACTGACGGGAGCACTGGGCGTGCGGGATGCAGCACCAGCGGCGGCTTTACCGCCACGTGTTTGAGGAACGACGCGTTCGATCGCTGCAATGACTGTCATAGAGTCATAGGGCACCTTGATCCATTCGATTTTCTGCCCAGGCTCCAGGCGCAGTTTCTGCTCCAGCCAGCCGCCGCCATCCCCCCATACCAGCAAAATGGCACTGCGCCCACCCAGAAAATCCATCAGCACTGGTGCGTTTTCGGCCTTGAAACGACGCATTCCCAAGCCAAACAAATCCACCACACAAATATCGCTGGCACGCGCTACGGAGTTTTGTCTCGGCACGCTCAGAGAAACGCTACGCGCCAGCGAGACGGTTTTCCAGTCACGCCAGTGCATCCCAATCAAAACCTCAAGGGCGGCGGTTTCTTGATCGGTCAGACCCGCCAGCAAAACGCTGCTCATAATTTCCATCCATCCTTATTGCAGCACCTGTACTGCGTCTTCCCAGCACTGTCCGAGCACGCGACCTTCGCGCATCAATGCACGGCGTGCCAGCATAAATGCCAACGTATCGCGTGCCCCCAGACAGTGGCGCAAAAACTCGTCTTCTGCCACGGTGTCACCCACCTGCACTGCCGCCACAGCACGGGCGGCAATTTCGCGTGAGTCATCCACGCTCACCAGCAGCGCGCGCCTCGGCACGTCCAGAGAAGGCGTGGCAAGAATGCTGTGGCGTGTCGCCAGCGGCGTGGCTTTGGGCAGGCGCTGTCCTTGATGCACCAACACCTGAAACGCATGTAAAACATACGAGAGCAGGCGTTGAGCGATTTCGGGGCGCGAGAGCAGCTGAGCGTTGGCTGTGGCGTCTGGCTCGCAGGCGTAAAGCAGGTCTGCCAGTGCACCTTGCAGCGGCTCGGTGCCCGGCAGGTTGCAAGCAGCCACGATGCGCGTTTCATGACGCACGCGCTCACCAGGAGCCACAAGCACCTGGCGACCAAGCTGGCGAAAGCGTTCACGGGCAGACAAATCCCGGCTCGGCATATGGAACTCCTTGATGCGTGCCGCAGCGCTCTTAGCGCACCGGCTCTTGGGGGGCACAGGCTGGCAAAGTTGCGGCGCGCGTCTTGCCCCCTTGGCGCTTACACCAGTTTGGACAGAGCCTCGGAAGCGCGTTTGACATCAAGCAGCAGCCCAAGTTTGGCGTTGAGTTTGGCCAGCACTGTGAGCACCGCTTCGCTGCCCGCCGACACCATCAGCACGTAGCCTTTTTCGCCTCGCAGCATCACCGTCTCCAACGTGCCGCGCGAGAGTTCACGCGCCGCACGGTCGCCAAGGGACAG
>ONTY01000239.1 GCA_900320815.1 uncultured Pseudomonadota bacterium | reverse complement strand
GACGCCCTTTGAGGCCACGCGCGCCATCCACCAGATGCTGGGGGCTGATGGGACAGCAATGGTGCGTGTGCGCCCGCAAATGGCTGGAGGGCAGGCGATGAGGCACCACGCCGTAGGGGCAGGCACGGGGGGGTGCCCCTACGGTATGCCTTGCCGCCCTGCTGCTGGCCGGCTGCGCGACGAAGCCGAAGCCAGTGCGCGTGACGGTGCCGGTGTTGTGTGCGGTGCAGGTGCCGCCGCGCCCAGAGATGCCGACGGAGGCGCTGCCCGTGGACGTGACGCTCGATAACTTCGTCGCCGCCGCTGCCGCCGAAATCGAGCGGCGCGAGGGTTACGAAGTGCAACTGCGCGCGGCGCTGCAAGCCTGCGCGACGAATACCGCCACCACCGTATGGGCGCGATTCACCCGGCCCGCATCCATTTCTTTTTCACACTTCAAGGAGTGACCATCATGGCCATCACCCACGCCAAAAATGAATACGTTATTTCACGCGGGCGCGTGTATTTTGAAGCCATCAACACCGCCACCGATGAAAAACAGGACGCGATTTACATGGGCAACTGCCCCGCGTTTACCGTGTCCATTGAAACTGAAAAAGCCGAGCATTATTCCAGCGAAACGGGTCTGCGCGAAAAAGACGCATCCGTGGTGCTGGAGGTGCGGCGCAGCGGCTCGATTACCTGCGACAACATGAGCGCAACGAATGTGGCGCTGTTTTTGTCCGGCTCCACCTGCCTGGTGGAACAGGCCGCCGAAAGCGTCACAGGCGAAGTGCTCGCCGTGCTGCCCGGGCGTTACTTCCAGCTTGGCGCCAAGCCTGCTAACCCGGTGGGCGTGCGCAAGGTGAGCAATGTGGTGGTCAAGAGCAGCGACGGCGCCACCGAATACGCGGCCGGCACCGACTACAACGTGGACGCCGAGCGTGGCCGCCTGCAAATCCTCGCGGACGGCGCCATTGCCGCCGGCGATGTGCAGGTGGACTATGAAACGGCAGCCTGCACCTGGACGGGCATCCGCAGCGGCGCCAGCGGCGAGCTGCGCGGCTCCCTGCGCGTCGTTTCCGACAATGCCACGGGCGAAAACCGGTGACTTCTACTTCCCGCTGGTGAGCCTGGCGCCCACGGGGGAACTGCCCGTCATTGCCGAGGGCACGGATTTCTCAAGCATGAGCTTTGACGTGGACATCCTCAAACCCGCAGGCGGCGAGGCCATTTACGTGGACGGGATTGCCTTGGCTGCGTAAAGGCGAAGGGCAGGGCGCGCGCCGCCCTGTTTTCATTTAGAAAGCGCACAATGTTATGAACAACAAAATTGCTTCGCGCGCTTTCCACACGATGAAAAGCAACAGGGCTTCAATTAAAACTCCCTTTATCGGAGCGCCTATTGCAATATGGAACACCACAAGCGCGATGCCGGTAATTATTTCAATTGCCGTCAAGTCTCTGCGGACTCCAACAATTTGATTTTCATTCCTCATGGTGCGCCTCCATCATGGCCAATGACCAAGTATTGAACATTGAAGTGCGCGCTGCTGTTGCCAGCGCCATTGAGGACTTGCAGCAACTTGGCAATGAGCTTGGTGGCAATGTTGGCGCCAAGGCTCAAGAGCTAAGTGAGAAGCTGGCGAAGCTGACCGCGCACAGTGACACTATTACCTTTTTCAAGGAGATGCAACAGCAGGTTGCGCAGTCCGAGCAAAATTACCGCAAAATATCTGCGCAGCTTGTGGAATACGAACGGCAACTCGGGAAATCCACAGACCCGCAGCATGCGGCGCGCATTGCGCAACTGCGCCAGCAGGTGAGCGCCGCCAGAGAGCAGTGGGACAGCAGCCGCCAACAGCTTTGCGTTGCTACGCGCCAGATGTATGAGTGGGGCACATCTGCGGCAACAGCGCAGAAGGCGCAGGAGCGATTGCGGCGCGGAAACACCCCCGCGGGCGCGGGGAAAACTTTCCAGGCGCACGGTAAAACGGGTTTTATTTTGAAACACCCTCGCGGGCGCGGGGAAAACCGCCTTTGCCCGGCTTGAAAGTGATGCCCGACGTTGCGCTGGCCGCCGCCGAGGGGTATCGCACGCCAACAGAAGAATATGCAGCGCGACTGAACCGCGCAGGCATTCCTGCGCGCGCCGGGCAGAGCTTGCCGCAGGACATGGGTATCCGCGCCGCCGGTGTACTGGGTGATGTCGCTGACAACGTTGCTTTTGGACTGCCAGGTTTTGCCGCCGATGCGCTGCTGCCCACTCGCGATGAGCGAGGCTACGCTGATGGCGGGAAGGTGCGTGGGCTGCAGGCGAGGAAAAAGCTGGCAGAAGGCGGTGCGCCTGAGGAGGGTTATCTTGATAAAAACTCGCGACGAATACGAGAAAGATATGATAAATACAGCACGTCGGTAGAAGAATCATTAAATGAAGGCAATTACGCAAACGCTGCGGGACAGGCGCTGCGATATGTAGTAACCGAACCATATAGAGTGTTATTGCAGGCCGGGGTGCGCCCTGTATTATCTGGCCTTGTCAATTTTGGTGAGGGGCTTGTTTTTGGAAAGCGCAAACAGAAACCCGCACAAGCAGCGCAAGCAGCGAGCACGGCGAGCGCAATGAGCGGCGTGCAGCCAGCGCCTACACAGCAAGAATGGCGCGATGTAGATGGCGCACCTGGCGTGATGCGGCGCGGCAACAGCTACACCAATGTTGGCGTGCAGCGCGACAACGACGCTGGCGCAGCACAGCAGGCGGCGCAAACATCAGCGGCGCCCATCGCACGCGGCGCGATTGGCGGCGTAGATCCAAATTTGGTGAGCCAAGGCACGATTGGCGCGCTTTCTGCCGCGCGGCAGGCAGCAGCAGCGCGCGGGGATTGGGATGCGATAGACGCCAGTTTTGCGCCACGTGATGCTGCCGCAGCGCGCGGCATTCCCGTGATGCCGCGCATGAGTGAAGCCGATGAGCGACTGCGCCGCGAGGCACTCGCTGCGCTGCAGCAGCAGGCCGCCACGCCGCGCCGCATCGGGCACGCGCACGGCATCACTGCGAAGCAAGCTGCGCGGCAGCAGGCCGCCGCGCAGCAATTGTTGGCCGCAGCGCAGCAGCCGCAGCAGCAGGCGCAGCAGGCGCAGCAGGCGCAGCAGGCGCAGCAGGCGCAGCAGGCGCAGCAGGCGCAGCTTGCTAAAGAACTTGCGCGCGTGTCGCGCGCCAGAAAGCGCCGCCTCTGCGGCGCTTATAAAAATGAGCGGCGGCAGTGATGCCGATGGCATAAAACATCCAGACTGGCTGGCGCATCCAAATTACGGCCTAGCTGTTGGGAAAGTTTATGAAGACGCAAACGGCAATCGCAGCCTGCTTACAAGAGACGGCTGGATACCTGTGCCTACTTCCACCGCACCACAGTAATAAGAATGGCAATTGCTGCTGTCACAGTGCTGCGATAGAGCATGTGCGCGAGATGCGGCGCCAGAAGTGGCACGCGCCTGGCATCGCGTGCACCCACTTTCGCGCCGATAAGCGCGCAAGACACAGCAAGCAGCATCGAGAAGGCCATAAGTGCCAAAGGCTCCCCTAGCACCAGCGGATGCAATGGTGCGAGCATTTCACCGAAAAACTTGGTGGGGGCAAATAGAGCAAAGAACCCCCACGAAATGCCTGCAAAACACGCAGCCAGTGCACCCAACGATGCCTTTATTGGCCGCCCAAAATACCGCGCGCAATAATACCGCGCAATAGTGAATGACACTATTGCGCTTACAATGGGGAATGTTGGCAATTTCTGCATCCTTTCACTTTGCCTATATACAATGCGCCCATAATAATAAATAACATCAGATTCTATCACTTTGGCGATAAATTACATGGCCTATAATAAAACAGTTTTCATCACACGGCACGGGCGGATAGCGGTTTTGGTCTTCATTATCAGAATGCATTATCCATGCGCCCCCTCTGTGCATGAGCCGCTTGACCACTACTTCGCCAGAGCAATTGATAACAAACACTTCATCATCTTTTTCTTCGCGGTCAGCGGTGTTAATGACAATGACATCGCCAGCGTACAGCGTTTTTTCCATGCTGCTGCCGCGCACTTTGATGGCATACAAGCTGTCCGGCTTATAGCCGCGTGATTGCATCCAGTCACTGCGAAAAAAGATGGGCAAGCCTGGCTCATCAATGATTTCAATGGCAAAACCTTCGATGCCGGCATTGGCACGCAATCGCACAGTTTGAATGGCAACAAACTCTTCATCGTCTTTTTCTACCACGCGCGCCGCAGCAGAGGCGGCAAGAGGCTGCGAGAGCAAGTGCCAGCCTGCATAGTGCCTGTCCAGAGCTTTTTGCAAGCGTGCACCGACACCGCGCGCCTCCCCAGAAGGCAGCCGTGTGCCATGCGTAATCTGCCAGAGCGTCTGAGGGTTGAAGCCGGTGGTTGCTGCGACCTGCACGAGGCCGCCCTCGCGCTCACACAGGAGGCGGAGAGAGTCGACGAGCTGCTGCCTAGTAGTCATGCCGTCTTTCTACCAAAAAGTTAGCGAAATTCGTAGCTTTTAGCTCCTAGCTTTTTGCTATACTTCGCGCATGAGGACTAAAGAACGCAAACGCCTTGCGGCACTGCTCTCAGTGTCGGAGCAATACATATACCAGTGCATAACTGGACGAAAAAACGCATCTCCATCCCTGGCTGTCAGGCTGGAAAAAGAAAGCTACGGAGCTGTGACGCGGCAGCAGCTACGCCGTGACTGGCGAGAAGTGTGGCCGGAGCTTGCGGTTGATGAGACCGCAAAACCACAGCGGTCGCCCGCCACAAAGCAAAAGAAAAAAGGCACGTGCGCCTTACGGAGTTATATAACGAATAAATAAAAAGGGAGGCGTGGATGAGCATAATGATTATGTCAAAGTGCTGGCTGTTACAAGGGATGACGGCAACACAAAAAATAGTGCTTGTCAGTTTGGCTGACCAGGCCAACGATGATGGATATTGGAAACACCCCCGCGGGCGCGGGGAAAACACAATTGCGCCTGTTCGGGACAACAGCCAAAAAGAAACACCCCCGCGGGCGCGGGGAAAACGGGTTTCCGGTCCATAAAAGTAATTGAGAAGTGGAAACACCCCCGCG
>ONTY01000240.1 GCA_900320815.1 uncultured Pseudomonadota bacterium | reverse complement strand
TCGTAGCCGCCGCCGATGCCCGACTGCCGCCCCTGGGCGTCCACGATGCCGCCGCTGATCGTGATGCTGCCGCCGGTTCCGTGGTAGCCGCCGCCGATGCCCGCCCCGCTGTTGTGCGACAGCGCCACGACCGTTCCCCCGCGGATCTCGATGGTCCCCGCGTTCTGGCCCAGGCCGCCGCCGATGGCCGCGCCGCCCGACTCACCGGCCCCGCCGGTCGTCCCCGTGACCGCGCGCAGCGCCCCCGCGCACGAGCGCGCCATCCGCACCCTGATGAGTTGGGGGGTGCGTATTGACGAAGCCATGTTCCTCGGCGGGCTGCCCAAAGGCGAGTTTCTGCGCGAGTTCGATGCTGATTTCTTTTTTGACGACCAGCTTGGCAACGTGCAAAACGCCGCCCGCCACGCTGTGCCCAGCGGGCACGTTGCCGCTCCTCCCGCTGAACCCGCCGCCGGCAGCGACAGCAGTGTCGGAAAAGTCTGAAAAAACGCGTCGTACGTCTGTCCGTTGCTTCCCTTGAGCGTTGAGCAACGCCATGAAACACACCACACATACTCCATTTCGCCCTCTGCGCGCCACTCTTGCCGCAGCCCTGGCCACCTTTTTGTTGCTGCCCCAAGGCGCCTTTGCTGAGCGCGTCAAAGTCCGCCCTGGTGCCAGCAAAGGTGAGCAGCAAGCGGTGCGTATCTACAACATGCTCGACGCTGATGGTGATGGCCTTATTTCACGCAAAGAGGCCAAGCGTGCTTTTCTCATCCGTCCCTCGCTCTCACGCGACTTTGATAAAGCCGACACCAATAAAGATGGCTATCTGGACGAAGCCGAAGTGCGCGCCGATGCCGCCAAACGCCGCGCCGAACGCAAGGCGCGGCGCGAGCGCGAAAAAGCCCGGGCTGCTGCCAAAAAAGCAAAGAAATAGGCGCCAATAGAGAGTGGAGAGTGCGCCTGCATACTCTATGAATAAGCGCACTATTGCCCGCAGTATATGCCGGCAACTGCCATATACCCTATATAAACCCTGAGAGGGCGCCTTGGCATGGCGCCCTTCGCGTTTGCGCAAAGCGCCGGTGCATGGCAGATTTTTCACTCTTCCATATACTATGCTCATGAATGTTGCACTGCCGGCAGATTATGCAGGCAATGAATGAATACCCCATGAAATGAGCGAAAGAAAAACCGCCTTGCGCCAAGGCGGTTTTTGTCGCTGAGCCGGGCAGCAGGTTTTTTCTACAGCGCGCGCAGCGCCTGTGCAGCGGCGTGCAGCGTGGCGTCGATGTCGGCGTCGGTGTGCGCGGCGCTGACAAAGCCTGCCTCATAGAGCGAGGGCGCGGTGTAGACGCCGCGCGCCAGCAAGCTGTGGAACAGGCGCGCGAACTGCTGCGCGTTGCTGCGCGCCACTTCTTCGTAGTTGCGCGGCAATTCGGGCAGCAGGAAGTAGCCAAACAGTCCGCCCTCGCAGTCGGCAGTCAGCGGCACGCCGGCGTTTTTGGCTTCGCGCATCAGCCCGTCGAGCAGCCGGTGCGTGCGCGCGGCGAGTTCGTCGTGAAAGCCCTCGCGCTGGATTTCGCGCAGCGTCGCCAGCCCGCACGCGGTGGCCAGCGGGTTGCCGCTGAGCGTGCCCGCCTGATACACAGGGCCAAGCGGCGCCAGTTGCTCCATCACGGCGCGCCGCCCGCCAAACGCGGCCAGCGGCATGCCGCCGCCCACCACTTTGCCCAGCACCGTGAGGTCGGGCACAAAGCCGGGAATGGCGCGTGCATACACGCTCTGCGCGCCGCCGAGTGCGACGCGAAAGCCCGTCATCACCTCGTCATAGATGAGCAGCGCGCCGTGCGCCGTGCACAACTCGCGCGCGCGGCGCGTGAACTCCACGCTGGCGCGCACAAAGTTCATGTTGCCGCCAATCGGCTCCATGATGAGGCAGGCGATGTCCGCGCCGTGCTGCGCGAAGGCCGCTTCCAGCTCCGCCACGCCGTTGTAGGGCAGGGTGAGTGTGTGCTGCGTCACCTCCGGCGGCACGCCGGCGCTGGTCGGCTGCCCGAACGTCGCCAGTCCCGAGCCGGCTTTGACCAGCAGCGCGTCGGCGTGCCCGTGGTAGCAGCCTTCAAACTTGACGATGAGTTTGCGCCCCGTGGCGCCGCGCGCCAGGCGGATGGCGCTCATGCACGCCTCGGTGCCGCTGCTCACCAGCCGCACCTGCTCCATGCTGGGCATCAAGCGGCAGATTTCTTCGGCCAATTCAATTTCACGCTCCGTTGGAGCGCCAAAGGAAAAACCCTCGCGTGCAGCGGCGCACACTGCTTCCAGCACCGCCGGATGCGTGTGCCCAAGGATGGCCGGTCCCCAGGAGCCGATGTAGTCAATGTAGCGGCGCCCTTCGGCGTCCCACACGTAGGCGCCGCTGGCGCGGGCGATGAAAGGCGGCGTGCCGCCCACGGCGCCAAAGGCGCGCACGGGCGAGTTCACGCCGCCGGGAATGCAGCGCAGGGCGCGCTGCATCAAGGCGTTGTTGCGGGCAGTGGCTTGTTCGTCGTGTGTTGGCATGGCTGATGGCTGGAAAGCAGAGAAAAGAATGGGGAAGAGAAGGGAAAACTGTGACGTTATCTTGCCCTGCCTTGCATGGAGCAGCGAAAAGGCAGGCACTGCGGCAAAAGTAGCCTGCCGCCGCGCAGTCCGCCAGTAGAATCGCCCGCTTTTGCGTGGCACACGCGGCAGCCTGCACACAGCCGCTGCCGCACTGCCCGCTGTGGACATATCGGCGCTCGGCTGTGCCGGCCCGGCGTAGCAACCAAGCCTTGGAGATTCGATGGAAAAAAAGAAAGTGCTCGTCATTGACGACAGCAACACCATCCGGCGCAGTGCCGAGATATTCCTCAAGCAGGGCGGCCACGAGGTCATGCTTGCCGAGGACGGTTTTGACGCGCTGGCAAAAGTCAGCGACGCTCAGCCAGACCTGATTTTTTGCGATATTCTCATGCCGCGCCTTGATGGCTACCAGACGTGCGCCATTATCAAGCGCAACGAGCGATTTGCTTCCACGCCTGTGGTCATGCTTTCCTCCAAAGACGGGGTGTTTGACAAGGCGCGCGGACGCATGGTTGGATCGCAGGAATATCTGACCAAACCATTTACCAAAGATCAGCTGCTGCAAGCCGTGCGGCAGTTTGGCGGAACC
>ONTY01000243.1 GCA_900320815.1 uncultured Pseudomonadota bacterium | reverse complement strand
CAGGGTCGGCGCCGAAAGAGTTTTTAGGGCAAGGTCGTTGACGAGTTCAAGCTCATGCCTCGTATAGCTGTCATCTCCTGACACGGTCTCGCCTCTCGACTATCACAATTGATGTATGAAGACAAGGTACATCATTCTTCAAATGGTGTCGGTGCTCCCAAAAAACTACCGTTGAAGTTGGCAAACAGTCCGTCCAACAATCCGAAGGGAGCATCATGCGCATGTGGAACCCCCTGGCAAAGACCCTGGTAATTGGTCTTGCTGCAGCCCTCGCCACCACACCACTCACTGCCTGCGGCAATACGGGTCAGAGCGAATCTGAGGCCACCGAGCAAACCGCCACCGAAGGGGCCACCAACACCACCGAGGCAGAAGGCACCGAAGCCGCCTCTGTCGATGGTGCTTGGTATAACGACGTTCCCCGACAAAGCTGGAACCAGTTCGAGAAGGTGGAGACCTCCGACCCGTGGTTCAGCGTGTACAAACTGCCCGGCAACGTATATGCCATCGATGAGGACAGCCAGTGGGAGGAAATCATCTCCTACCTCATCATCGGCAAAGACAAGGCAGTCTTGCTCGACACCGGCATGGGCATCAGCAGCATCAAGAAGACCGTTGACGAGCTTACCGACCTGCCTGTAACCGTGGTGCTCTCTCATACCCACCACGATCATATGGGTGGCATGCACGAGTTTGACGACCTGCTGGTCTTTGACAGTAAAGAGTCGATTGAGGCTGCGACGACAGGCGTCGACGAGTTTGGCGACATCAGCTACGAGGTCGCTACCGAAGACGGCGTTTTCAACCCCGACCGCCCGCTTCCCGAGGGGTTCTCTCCCGATGGCTTCCACGTGATTGGCAAGGAGCCCACTGGCACGCTACATGATGGTGACACGATCGACCTTGGCGAACGCACACTCGAGGTCATGGCCACCCCCGGCCACACTGCCGACGGCATCACGCTCTTTGACGCCGAGAACAAGCTTGTCTTTACGGGCGATGCCTACTATCCGGCTGACCTCTATGCCTACAACGAGGAGGCTGACCTCTCGGTCTACGCGAAGAGCATGCACGACATGGCCGACCACGCCAAGGAGCTGGGCGTCGAGTGGATCTATCCCGGCCACAACGAAACGGTAAAGGGCGTGGAAATTCTCGCCGAGGTCGCAGCGGATATGGATGCCATCCTGTCTGGCGAAGCCACTGAGTTCGAGCTGGGCGAAGACGGATATCGTTACTACAGCTTTGACCACGACGTGAGCATCATCACGCAGGACCTCGATTTTGCCAAGTTGGACGAAGCGGCGTAGCCAGCCTCCAATACAGAATTCGTAGCGGCCCGCGTCTCTACAGTGAGCGCGAGCCGCCTTTTTGTGCGCGGTTTGCCCCAGAACCGAAGACCTACGGCTCAAGGACGTTCAACAGCTCCATTAAGCGGGAAATGCGCAAGTCAGCAGCGCTTTGATCGGTTTCCTGAGCAACGTATTGGTCGAGTGCCACCACATACGCCCCCGCCGCCAAACCAGTGCTCCGGCACCGTGGCGCCGCCCAGCACGTGGTTGCGCAGCAGGCGGGCGGTATCGCTTGTGTCTTGCGCGTCCAGCCCGGCGGCGCGCGTCTGCAACGTCACTGCGTCGTTATGCACAAAAACGCTGTTGGCCTCTGGCGCCGTGAACTCGGCGCGAAAGCGGTTGACTGTCGCCTCGTCCGCGCCCGCCAGCGTCACGTCCCACACGAAGCGGCGCAGGTAGTCAATGCGGTCCAGCTCAGTGAACAGGTAGCTGTCGTACGCATCCAGCCAGTCCATGTGCGCGAGCAAGTCGCTGCGCCCGCGCGTGCCCGTGGGCGCCTTGTTCACCTGATACAGCAGCACTTCGCCATCCGTGAAGCTGCGCCGCTGCTCCTGCGCCTCGTGCCCCAGCAACTCCCAGTCGTCGCCCAGCAGCGCCGTGCGGTAGCGCCACACGCGCCCGTCTTCATCGGGCTGCGTGACCACGCCAATGGGCTGCTCCGGGTTCTGCGGGTCGCACACCACGGCATCAATGCGGCGCGGGTCAAGGTAGGACAGGCGCACAAAGCCATCCCCCGCCCTCACACGCGCCACGTAGCACTGCTCGCCCAGCAGCGACAGCGCGCGCGCACGCTGCACCAGCTTGCCCGGCCAGTCGTTGATGGCGTCGCTCCAGAACGCATTGAGCAGCCGTTGGTGTTCGTCATCCACGCACTGCAGCGTCACCCCTTCTGCCAGCAGATACGCCAGCGGCAGTTCAATGATGCGGTTGGCGAGCAGATTGCTTTGCCACAGCCACTCAGCCAGCTTTTGCATACGCTCGTGCGCCAGCGGCTGCAAATCGCGCCCCTCGGCGGCGGCCTGCGCGCCCGCGCGCCGCCAGCCCGCTTCTTCCGCCAGACCTGGGGCGCCAAAGCCGCCAGCGGCTTCCGTGACCTGCTGGCGGTTTTTACCGCCGGAAAACGGCCAAAGCCTCAAACCCATAATCTGTCTCCTTTCCCCGCGCCCGCGGGGGTGTTCCAAATGCGGCGCGCCGGGCGAAGCCGCCGCTGCTCCTTTCCCCGCGCCCGCGGGGATGTTTCCGACGCAGTGCAACTGCAAACGCGCACCGCCTGGTTTTCCCCGCGCCCGCGGGGGTGTCAAAAACATTCCCTCTCCTTCGCCGTGCGCTCCAGCGCACGGACAGAGGGAGAGGGTGCAGGGGGAGGGTGCGCCGGCGCAGCCGGCGAATGGGGGCGGCACGTTTAAATCCTCCACCCCCGCCCATCACGCAACGGGCGAAACATGTTCATGTGGCGGCGCGCATAGCGTTCAGCCGCCGTCTTCTGCCCGCCGCTGCCTTGCGCGCCTGCCGCCATGCCGCTGCTCGCCGCCAGCATCCAGAGCATGTGCAGCGCGTCTGGCCCATCGTCGTGCGCGGCGTGCGGCCAGTGGCGCAGTTGCTCGATGAGCGTGGTTTGGCTGCTATGCACGCGGATGAAGCCCGCCGCCATGTGCGGCTGCAGGCTCTCGATACGCAGCGCCTTGTCCGTAATCGGCACCAGAACCGGTTTGCCCTGGGGTTTCACAACATAATTGCCGAGAAGTTCATCGAACTTCTT
>ONTY01000245.1 GCA_900320815.1 uncultured Pseudomonadota bacterium | reverse complement strand
GCTGCTGACCACAAAATCCGTCGCCCGCATCATTTGCGAGAGTTTCTGGTTGCGCGGGCTGTTCATTTCAATAGTCAGCGGGATGGCGTTGCCGATGTCCTCGGCAATATCGGTCAGCTGCAGCTGCAGCATGAGCGTGCGCGCATCCGCTTCTTCGGCGCCAAGCCCAGTATCGGAGACAAGCAGGATGCTTGACGGGCGCTCCGCCACCAGGCGCTCCAGCACGCGGCGCGAAAAGATTTTGCAGCCGCGCAGCTCCAGCTGGATATTCGCCAGGCTGTCGGGCTCGGGAAGCGCGTCCGGGTCAATTTTCCCCGGCTCGGCGGCAATAATGACTTTCGAGCCGGCGGCGGCATAACTGTCCTCTTCCAGAAGGATTTGCTTGAGCAGCTCGGAGCAGCCCAGCACCAGCATGGTGTGCGGCGCGTCAGGCGCATTGGGCGCGCGCTGGAATGCGGTTTCATCCACGGCGGCCATTTCCTGCATGGTTGTGGTGCCATCGTCTTGCGCAATCAAAATCAGGCTGTCTGTTTCGCGCACCACCTCGTTCACGCCCGGGTTGAGCACTGGGGTGTCGTCCCGCACGATGCCGATGGCCGTTGAATGCGGCATGCCGAGATTGATTTCCGGCAGCGTATGGCCAGCGGCTGCGGGTATTTTTTCCACATAGATTTCGTTGCCCTTGAAGCTGAGCAGTTCGGAGAGTATTTCCGACATGCCCGGGTGCCGCCCGGCCTGCACCATCAGGCGCGCCATGGTTTTCTGGAAATTCAGAATCTCGGCGCGCTCACCGCCGGCAATTCTTGCGGGCTGCAGCACGTCGCGATCGCGCACTGCGGCGGTAATGTAGGCGTCCTGGTTGCCGTATTCATCTGCAATGCGGTCGCGTATGGTGTCTTCCATGTCGGTTTTGTCATGGTCGGCGAGAATCACTGCCACGGCGTCTTTTTTATTCTCTGCGGCATACACCAGCTCCTCAATAATGCCCGTGGTGTTTTCATCAAACCCGATAACAATCACATGCCCGTTTTCAATGACGCGCGACTTGCCGCGCTGCAGCTCCGTGACTTTTTCCTTGATGCCGTTTGATATGGTGCCGATGAGGAAACTGGTGATGAAAATGCCAACCAGCGTGACGATGGTCATCACCACCAGATACGGGGTGGGGCCTTCTTCCTTGGCAAGGACGCCTGTATTGATGGCGTGCATGAGTGTGAACCAGATGGTGGAGCCTGTTGGCTCTTCGCCCTTTCCATCCGGCCCGCCAAGGGCGGCGGCGGTCAGCCCGCCCGCCACAACCACAAGGGTGGTGATGACGCCGAGAATGAGCAACAGTGAGGGCGTGCCTTTGGACATCAGGTTGTCAAACCAGTACCTGAGCCGTTGCCGTATGGAAGGTTTTTTCATGCGCTGCCTTTTCGTTGGTGGCCTGTCTTGCGGTGTGTGGCCGCTTCCGCGTGCACAGCCTTGCACAGCAGAGGGGCGAGGCAAATCCCGCAGCAATTGTAGGCAGCGCCCCAGCGACGCTGCTGCACGCAAGTGCTGCGGCGGCGGCACGAAGCCCGCTCAGACCCTTTCAGCGGCGAACAGCGGCGTGGACAGGTAGCGGGCGCCCGAATCGGGCAGGATGGCAACGGTGGTCTTGCCCTGGAATTCCGGGCGCCGCGCCGGAAGAAATGCCGATGAGCACGCCCTCGGTGCGGGCAAACTGGCGGCCAAAGTCAAACGCATCGTCATTGGCGACGCGGATGATTTCGTCATAAATGCCGGTGTTCAGCGCGGCGGGCACGAAGTTGGCGCCAATGCTCTGAATGGCGTGCGAGCCGGCAACGCCGCCAGAAAGCAGGGGCAAGGCATCCGGCTCCACCGCTATCACGCGGATGGCTGGGTTTTTCTCTTTCAGATATTTGCCCGCGCCGCTGACGGTGCCGCCGGTGCCCACGCCGGCGATGAACACATCAACCTTTCCATCGGTATCTGCCCATATTTCTGACCCCGTGGTTTCATAATGCGCTTTCGGGTTGGCGGGGTTTTCAAACTGCCCCATGATAATGACGCCCGGCAGTGGCACACTGCATTTCCACGGCTTTTTCAATCGCTCCTTTCATACCCTTCGGTCACTGTGCCACACATAAAAACGTGCTGGTATATCAATTATTACCCGCCAAAGATGCCTGTATACAGAAGTAAAGACAAGGAGTATCAAACCCGCTGCACCACTTCCTGCACACGCTGCACGCCGGGCAGGGCGCAGTCGCCCAAGGCGCGGCGCAGCGCAGCGATGGCTTGCACGCGTGTGAAGCTGCGCCGCCAGCACAGCACCACGCGCCGCGTGGGGGCGCTGTGCCCGTCGTCATCGGCGCGCAGCGGCACGTAGCGCAGCAGCCCGGCGGCGTCCTGCCCGCCCTCGGGCATAGCCAGGCGCGGCGCCAGCGTCACCCCCAAGCCAGCGGCAACCATGTGCACGATGGTCGCCAGCGAGGAGCCTTCAAAGCTGCGGCTGATGCCCTCGGTGCGGCTGGCGTAGCGCGCGAACTCGGGGCACACCTGCAGCACATGGTCGCGAAAGCAATGCCCCGCGCCCAGCAGCAGCATGGTTTCCTCGCGCAACTGCGCGCTGCTGATGCTCGCTTCATGTGCCAGCGGATGCGCGGCGGGCAGCACCGCGACGAACGGCTCGTCATACAGCGGCGCTGCCGCCAGAGCCTGCATGGGAAACGGCTCCGCGAGGATGGCGCAATCAATCTCGCCGGCGTGCAGCATCTCCAGCAGCCGCACCGTGAAGTTCTCGTGCAGCATGAGCGGCATTTGCGGCGTGCGCGCAATGTTCGCCTGCACCAGCGCGGGCAGCAGATAGGGGCCGATGGTGTAAATCACCCCCAGCCGCAGCGCGCCGCTGAGCGGATCGCGCGCCGCGCGGGCGGTGGCGCGAATGGCCTCGGCGCCCTCCAGCACGCTCTGCGCCTGGCGCACGATGTCCGCGCCCAGCGGCGTGAGACTGACCTCGCTGGCGCGGCGCTCAAAAATCTTCACCTCCAGCTCATCTTCGAGCTTTTTCACCGCCACCGACAGCGTGGGCTGCGAGATGAAGCACGCCTTGGCGGCGCGCCCGAAATGGCGCTCGCGCGCCACAGCAACGATGTATTTGAGTTCCGTGAGTGTCATGGCGGCTGCACATGTCAATGCGCGGCGCCGCTGCGCGGGTGCACGCCGTCCACCGGCGCGGCAGGGGCGCCGCAGGCGGCCTGCTCGCTGATGCCGCGCACGATGGCGCACTGCGCGCCCTCGCAGCGCCAGTCGCAGCGCGCACGCAGCGCCTCGATCTGTCCCTGGAGCGCGCGCAACTGGCTGATGCGCTCTTCAATGTGTCCCAGATGCGCGTCGATGAGCGCGTGCGCCGCCCGGCAGTTGGCACACGCGCCATCGTGGCAGCGCAGCAGCGCGCGCACCTCATCCAGCGACATACCCAGGCTGCGCGCCTGGCGGATGAACGCCAGCCGTCCGGCGTGCGCCGCGCCATAGTCGCGCCAGCCAGCGGCGGTGCGTAGCGGCGCGGGCAGCAGCCCAGCGCGCTCGTAGTAGCGGATGGTGTCTGGTGCCGCGCCGCTGGCGCGGGCGAGTTCGCTGATTTTCATGGGAGGGCAAACACACAAAGGCAAAACAACAGAGCTTAGCCGGGCGCGCCAGGCGCCGCACGGCACAGTTTTATAATATGCCCGACTCAATCGTTTTTGAATAATGTTGAAAGAATATCGATGCAGCGTCGGCAGTCCGCCCCCCCCCCGCATGTTTGCGGCAGTCACACAATAATCAAAAGAAAAATGCAGCATGGCTGGATGGCCATATTCCGGCGCTTGACGGCTTGCGTGGCCTGGCCGCCATCGTGGTGGTGGTGTTCCATGTGCAAAATACGCCGCTGCCCGGAGGATTTATTGGCGTTGGCATCTTTTTTGTGCTCAGCGGCTATTTGATTACCAGCCTGCTGCTGCGCGAATATGAGGGCACAGGGCAAATTTCCTTGCTGCGCTTTTATCTGCGGCGCGCGCTGCGCCTGATGCCGGCATTATGGGCGCTGCTGTTGATAACGCTGCTGGTGGTGTACGTGTGGGATCACAGCATATTTGCACGCGAAGCGCGCGATGCCGGCGCCAGCCTACTGTATGCCAGCAATTGGATTCGCGCCCTGCGCACGCAAGATATGCGATATTTCACGCACACTTGGTCGCTGGCGGTGGAGGAACAGTTTTACCTGCTCTGGCCTGCTGTGCTGTATGTGTGCATCAGGCGCGGCGGGACTCGCCTTGTGTTGCGCACGGCGTTGATAGTGGCCGCATGTTCATGGCTGTGGCGGATTGTGTTGCTCATAGTGGGCGCGCGCTGGCGGCGCGTGTATGGGCTAGATACTTGCCTTGAGTTTCCCATGTGGGGCTGTGCACTGGCTGCCTGGCTGCATGGAAAGAACGCAATTGCCCTGCCCCGCCGCTGTGCTGTGGCAGCGTTGGCGGCCATCATATTTGCTGCTGTGATGCCGCAATCGGGAGAAACCGGATTTTTTTACTATTTTGCCTATACCGCCGTGACATGGCTGGCAGCGGCGCTTATTCTGGATGCTGTGCATAACCCGCATTCATGCGTGCGCCGGATATTGTGCTGGCCGCCGCTGATGCAATTGGGAGTGGTGTCGTACAGCGTATATCTATGGCATTTTGTCTGCTGTATTTTTTTGAAACGTATGCAGGCATCCGGACTGGCCGCGCAAATGGGCACCATTGCATGGGGCACGCTGCTGGCGCTGCTTTCTTTCGCCTTAATTGAACGCCCGTTTTTGCGGCTCAAAGCACGGTTTTCTGCCGGGTAAGGCGGTGGTGGCAACAGGCGCCAGGGTCAATTGAGCGTGCTGCAACAAGGCTCTTATGCTGTCGTGAAATTCATTCCTCCATCCGCTGCGCAGCGGACGCGAAGAAATAACCCGCGGGCACACCAACTGCGCTGCATCAATTCCAGAATTGATGGGGTATCCATCGCCTGCCGGCAACTTACGCCGGCATACAATGATAAGAAATGGGAGTATTCAAACATTTGGCACATCCCTTGACCCTGGAGCCGCTCCAGGGTGTGCAATGGCGCACATGACTGCGACACCTCATTGCCACTCTTGCCATTCGTGCCACGCGTGCGGGCACCACCACCACGGTCAC
>ONTY01000312.1 GCA_900320815.1 uncultured Pseudomonadota bacterium | reverse complement strand
TAGGGAACAACACCGGAAGAGATTGAAATGGCAGTTTACAGTATGACTGGCTGGGGCAGCGCACAGGGCGCTGGGCTGGCAGTGGAGCTTCGATCGGTCAACAGCCGCTTTCTTGATGTAACGCTGCGCCTGCCCGAAGAGTTGCGCGCGCACGAGCCGCCGCTGCGTGCATTGCTGACTGCGGGATTGCGGCGCGGCAAGGTTGAGTTGCGCGCCAGCTTCACCCGCCAGGCAGAGGGCACACTTGCCGCCCCGCCGGTGCCGCTGCTCCAGCGCATCGCCTCCCTGCAAGATGCGGTGCAAGCCTGGTTGCCACAGGCTGCTGCCCTTTCTGTTGCTGATGCGCTGCACCTGGCTGAACAAGCCGAAAGCGCCACACGCGCGCAAGACAGCGCCACGCTTGGGCAGGCGCTGCTGGGCACTGCGCAGCAGGCGCTGGATGCGCTACTGGCAGCACGCGAGAGCGAAGGCGCGCGGCTGGCGCAACTTCTCGCTGAGCGCATGGACGCCCTGCGCACTCTGGCTGCTGCCGCAGCGCCGCTGGCGCCACGGGCGGTGCAGGCGCAGCAGCAGCGCTTTCTGGCGCGCTGGGCCGAGGCGCTGGCTGCCGCCGCTGGCGGCAGCGGCAGCATTGCACCCGATGCCGCACAAGAGCGCGCACTTGCCGAAGCGGCCAGCTACGCCATCCGCATTGACGTGGCCGAAGAGCTGGATCGCCTCACCGCGCACCTGGATGAAATTGCCGCCGTGCTTGCCAAGGGCGGCGAAATCGGGCGGCGGCTGGATTTCCTTATTCAGGAATTGCACCGCGAAGCCAACACCCTCGGCAGCAAAGCCGCCACGCTGGAAATCTCGCGCATCAGCGTGGATATGAAAGTGCTCATTGAGCAAATGCGCGAACAAGTGCAAAACCTGGAATAAATAACAAAAACATATCCTCCCGCGATACCGTTTCAAAAAACCACCGCAAACCCTGCCGCTTGTATGACCATCAACCATCCCCATTCCATCCGTATTAAAAATGACGCAGAAATTGCTGCCATGCGCGTGGCGTGCCGCCTCGCCAGCGAAGTGCTGGACGCCATTACCCCAATTATCCGTCCCGGATGCACCACGCTGGACATTGACCGCCTTGCCGCCGAAACCATGCGGCAGCAAGGCACACACTCAGCGACCATTGGCTACCAGCCGCCCGGCTACCCGCCCTATCCCGGGCACCTGTGCACTTCGGTCAATCACGTCGTCTGCCACGGCATTCCATCGGAGAAACCGCTCAAGAAAGGCGACATTGTGAATGTCGACGTCACCGTCATTACCCCGGAAGGCTGGTATGGCGACACCAGCCGCATGTATGAAGTGGGCGAATGCTCCATTGCCGCCCGGCGGCTGTGCCGCCTCACCTATGAGGCCATGTGGGTCGGCATTGATCAGGTCAAAGCCGGCGCGCACCTGGGCGATATTGGGCACGCCATCCAGAAGTTCGCGCACGCCAACCGCCTCTCGGTGGTGCGCGAATACTGCGGGCACGGCATCGGGCGCGGTTTTCACGAAGAGCCGCAAGTGCTGCACTACGGGCAGGCGGGCAGCGGTCCGCTGCTCGAGCCGGGCATGATTTTCACCATTGAACCCATGCTCAATCTGGGGCGGCGCGAAGTGCGCGAGCTGAAAGACGGCTGGACCGTGGTCACGCGCGACCGGAGTCTGTCCGCGCAGTGGGAGCACACCATCCTCGTCACCCCCACGGGCTACGAAGTGCTCACCGTCTCCGAAGGCACCCCCCCGCCGCCCCTGTTCTTTGGCGACGCCGCGCTCCACTGACCATGACCACCGCCACCGCCCTGCCCTCGCGTCACTGGAGCCAGCTGACAAGCGCCCAGCTGGGCGCACTCGATTGCGCGCGCCTCATCGCCGTGCTGCCTCTGGGCGCCTGCGAGCAGCACGGCCCGCACCTGCCGCTGGGCACCGATGCCGACATGGCCGCTGCGATGGTGCGCGCTGCCATCCCCCACCTTGCGCCCGACGTGCCCGCCGTCTTTCTGCCCGTGCAGCGCATTGGATACAGCGTGGAGCACCTGGGCTTCCCCGGCACCCTCTCGCTCTCCGCCACCACCGTTCTCGCCCTCTGGGGCGACATTGCCGAAAGCCTGTCAGCCAGCGGCATCAAAAAACTCCTGCTCTTCAACACCCACGGCGGGCACGAAGGGCTGATGGACACCGCCGCACGCGCCTGGCGCCAGCGCCTGGGAATGCTCGTCTACAGCACCAGTTGGTAC
>ONTY01000246.1 GCA_900320815.1 uncultured Pseudomonadota bacterium | reverse complement strand
GCCGCCGTCTTTGTGCCCGCCGTACTCGTGCTGGCGCTCATCACCCTTGGCGGCTGGCTGCTGGCGGGCGCGGGCGCGCAAGTGGCCATCATCCGCGCCGTAGCGGTACTCGTTATCGCCTGCCCGTGCGCCCTCGGCCTGGCGACGCCCACGGCCATCATGGCGGGCACGGGCGTGGCGGCGCGTCACGGCATCTTGGTGAAAGACGCCATTGCGCTGGAGGTGGCGCACAAAGTGCGCACCATCGCGCTGGACAAGACGGGCACGCTCACGCAAGGGCAGCCGAAGCTGCTGGCACTTGTGTCCGCTGCAGGCACCGATGCCAGCGCTGCCCTAGTGCTGGCCGCTGCGGTACAGACGGGCAGCGAACACCCGCTGGCTGGCGCCGTGCTTGCCGCCGCCCGCGAGCGCGGCATGGCTGTCGAGGCCGCGCACGATGTGCACGCCGCCCCCGGGCGCGGCGTGCAAGGGCGCGTCGAAGGCGCGCACATCGTCATCGGCAGCGCGCGCTGGATGGCAGAACTCGGCGCCGACTGCAGCGCGCTGAATGCTGAACTGCAGCACTGGCAGGCGCAGGGCGCCAGCATCTCCTACCTTGCCGCCGCCGCTGATGAAGGCACCCCCCCTGCCCCACTCGCCCTGCTTGCCTTTGGCGACGTCTTGAAGCCAGGCGCCCGCGAAGCCATCGCCGCGCTGCACGCCGCCGGCGTGCGCTGCGTGATGATTTCTGGCGACAGCCCGGCTGCCGCGCAGGCCGTGGCCGCGCAGCTTGGCATCAAAGAGGGCGACGTGCGCGCCGGCGTGCTGCCCGAAGGCAAGGCCGACGCCATCGCGCGCCTGAAAACCGAAAGCGGCAGCGGCGCCGTGGCCATGGCGGGCGACGGCGTCAATGACGCTCCCGCGCTTGCCGCCGCTGACGTGGGGCTGGCGATGGGCAGCGGCGCGGACGCCGCCATGCACGCCGCTGGCATCACGCTCATGCGCGGCGACATTGCCCTGGTGCCCGCTGCGCTGGACATCTCGCGGCGCACCGTGGCCAAAATCCGCCAGAACCTGTTCTGGGCCTTCATCTACAACAGCCTCGGCATTCCGCTGGCGGCCTTTGGCTACCTCAGCCCCGTGCTCGCCGGCGCAGCGATGGCGCTCTCGTCCGTGAGCGTGATGAGCAACGCCCTGCTGCTGCGGCGCTGGAAGCCGCAAACATACCCCTCATAAATACACTTCATTGCCGGCTTATATTGCCGGTGATGAAGTGATACCTTCGCAAGACAGCAAGTCCCTTTCCTTGACAAACATCCCGCACTGCTGCCAATGTAGCCACCCGTGAGCGCCTCCACCCCATCGCCCGACACATCATGCCAAGCGTTTTCCGCTACAAAGGCATCAGGTTTTTCTTCTACACAAGGGCAGGAAGCGCGCTTTAATCCCATGCACATGCACGCCGAAAAAGGTGAAAAAAGCGCAAAAATATGGCTGGTTCCTGCCACGGCCATTGCAAGCAGCTACGGATTCAACCGGAAAGAACAGGCCGAACTTGTCCGCATCGTTGCAGAGCGCCGTGACGAAATAGAAAGGAAATGGCATGAATGCTTCCGCTGAAAGCGTCCGCTTTGATGAATATACGCTGTGGGTGGATTTGCAGGACGGGCGCACGCTTGGCGTGCCGCTTGCCTGGTTCCCAAAACTGTTCAACGCCACGCCAGCGCAGCGCGATGCATGTCGCATCAGCCGCTATGGGCTGCATTGGGAAAATATCGACGAGGACATTCTTGTTGATGACCTGCTGGCAGGCAACCAGAACGGGCAGGGCATCCATCTCAAGGCAGCCACATAAAGATCGTATACTCATTGTAACAAATATTCATTGCCGGCTTATGTTGCCGGTAGCCACACAATACCCCAGTCAAAATACACAAAAAATCCTCCCCTCGCCCCCGCGCGTGCAAAGCACGCTGCTGGGGGAGAGGACGCGCAGCGTCCGAGGGGGCCGGGGCAGGGGTGAGGGGGGCAAACGACGGGTATCAAATAGCCGCCGGCTTCATAAGCCGGCAATGGCGTGAAAACATGCGGTGTATCTGTAGGGGCAGGCCTTGCGCCTGCCCTGCTGCGCGCGCGACGGGCGCGGGACTTTCTTGCACGCCCGCGCGCTCGCGTTGTACGATGCGCGTTCCACGAAAGAGGCACACCATGAAGGGAACAACTGCGTTTGACCGCATCACCCAGACGCCGGGCGTGATGGGCGGCAAGCCGTGCGTGAAGGGCACGCGCGTGACGGTGGGGATGATTGTGGGCGAAATCGGCGCGGGCACAAGCATTGACGCGCTGCTGGCGGATTACCCATACCTGGAGCGCGCGGATGTGATGCAGGCGCTGCGCTACGCCGCGTGGCGCGTGCAGGAGCGCGAGGTGCTGCTGGAAGCGGCAGCGGCATGAAGCTGCTGGTGGATATGAATCTTTCCCCGCGCTGGATGCCGGCGCTGCAAGCCTGCGGGGTGGAGGCGGTGCATTGGTCGTCCGTGGGCAGCAAGGACGCCCCCGACACTGCGCTGCTGGAATATGCGGCGCAAAACGGGTATGTGATTTTTACGCGCGACCTGGATTTTGGCGCCCTGCTGTATGCCTCGCGGCAGCAAAGTCCAAGCGTTATCCAGTTGCGCGATGAACAGGCGCTGCCGGAAACGATGGCGCCTTTGCTTGCGGTGGCGCTGCGGCAAATGCGCGCAGAGCTTGAACAAGGCGCTTTTCTGACGCTGGATGCACAGCGATGCCGCGTGCGCCTGCTGCCCATGTGAAAAACCGCCCCACGGGGCGGTTTTTTTGCTGTGTTTTGCTACATACTGTCAGAAGCCATGCTGCATTGCCGGCTTATCTTAACGGCGGTGTATTGATACCCGTGGGCAAATGATTATTTGCCCCGACATTGTGTGGCGTTACGCGCTGCCGTGCTGGGCGCGCAGCATGGCTTCGCACAGGATGGCGTTCAGGCGTGCCTGATAGTCCCGACCCTGGGTTTTGAGCCATGCGAGCACGTCGGTGTCAATCTGCACGCTGGTGCGCGTTGTTTTTTCGGGGCGGTA
>ONTY01000248.1 GCA_900320815.1 uncultured Pseudomonadota bacterium | reverse complement strand
AAAACGCAGCAACTCGGGCATGGCGTCGGTGCCGCAGCTGACGGGGGAGATGGCGTAGACGAGGTAGGCAGTGTCTTTGACGTCAATAAAAAGGCGGGTGTGGCCGAGGCGGCATTTGAGGTTGACGCCCATTTTGAAGAGTTTGCGCTCGCCTTGGTATTCATATTTCCAGTCGTTGGCGTCGAGCCAGTCGCCGATGGCTTCTACGATGGTTTCAGTGCTCATGGTCAAGGGGGGGGACAGAGAAAAAAGGGAAGGAAAGATTGGTTAGCACTTGATGCCCACGTGCAGCGCGACGACGCCACCGGTGAGGTTGTGGTAGTCCACGTGGCCGAAGCCGTTTTCTTGCATCAGCTCTTTGAGGGCGTTTTGGTCTGGGTGCATACGAATGGATTCAACCAGGTAGCGGTAGCTGGCTTCGTCGCCGGTGATGAGACGCCCGAGGCGCGGGAGAACCTGGAAGGAGTAGATGTCATACAGGCGCCGCAGAGGCCGGGCCACGTGCGAGAACTCGAGCACGAGCAGCCGTGCGCCAGGGCGCAGCACACGCGCCATCTCGCGCAGCGCCACGTCTTTGTGCGTCATGTTGCGCAGGCCAAAAGCAACGCTTACCAAGTCAAAGCTGGCGTCGGCAAAGGGGAGGGCTTCGGCGTCGCACGCCAGCGGGGAGGCGATGATGCCGGCGTCCAGCAACCGCTCTCTGCCGTGGCGCAGCATGGCTTCGTTGATGTCCGATTGCACGACCAGGCCGCTGGCGCCGGCTTTTTTGGCAAAGGCGCGCGCCAGGTCGCCCGTGCCGCTGGCGATGTCGAGCACGCGCTGGCCTTCTTGCACGTTGGCGATGAAGACGGTGTAGCGTTTCCAGAGCCGGTGCAGGCCGCCGCTCATCAAGTCGTTCATCAGGTCGTATTTGCCAGCGACGGAGTCAAAGACGCCGCGCACGCGGCGCGCTTTGTCGGCTTCGTCAACGGATTCGTAACCAAAGTGGGTTGTGGCCATAACTGCTGCGGTGCAAAAAATGGAGGGGGTGGGGGAGAAGGGCGCCGATTGTGCCCGCCCACGCCAGCGGGAGAGGGGGCGCGCCTGCTGTGCCCACCGTATAGTGTGGCGCCATGCTCAATACCCCTTCTCTGCAACGTGCAGTGTTTTTGCTGCTGCTGGCAGCGATTACGGTGGCGTTTTTCTGGGTGCTGGCGCCGTATTCGGGCGCAGTGTTCTGGGCCATCATCATGGCGCTGCTGTTTAGCTCAACGTTCGAGCGCCTCTGTCGCACGCTGCGCGGGCGGCGCAATGCAGCGGCGCTGCTCACGCTCATGCTCATCGTGCTCATCGTGGTGCTGCCGATGGTGTTCATCTCCATTTCGCTGGTCAATGAGGTGTCGGCGCTGGTGGCGCGGGTGCGCTCGGGCGACATCAATTTCCGCGCCTACGCGCAGCAGATTGCGGACGCCTTGCCAGCGGCGGTGCGCGCGGCGTTGGCGCGCTTTGACTTGTTTGATGTGCAGAGCGTGATTGAAAAGTTCTCGGATGGATTGCTGGCGGGCGGGCAGGCGCTGACCACGCACGCGCTGTCGCTAGGGCAAAACGCGCTGGTGTTCGTGGTGAACCTGGTGGTGATGCTGTATCTGCTGTTTTTCTTGCTGCGCGACGGGCGCGCGCTCTCGCGCCTGGTGCGTGAGACGGTGCCGATGGCGCGCGAGCAGACGCATTACCTCGCTGACAAGTTTTCTGCTGTGGCGCGCGCGACGGTGAAGGGCAATGTGCTGGTGGCCATCGTGCAGGGCACGCTCGGCGGACTGGCGCTGTGGGTGCTGGATATTCGCGGTGCGCTGCTGTGGGGGGTGGTGATGGCGTTCCTCTCTTTGCTGCCGGCAGTGGGCGCGTCGCTGGTGTGGGGACCGGTGGCGATTTATTTGCTGGCAACTGGCGCGACGTGGCAGGGCGTGGCGCTGATTGCCTGGGGCGCGGCGGTCATTGGCATGTCTGACAACGTGCTGCGCCCGCTGCTGGTGGGCAAGGACACCAAGCTGCCGGACTATCTGGTGCTGCTCACGACGCTGGGCGGCATGTCGCTGTTTGGCATTTCGGGCTTTGTGATTGGGCCGACGGTTGCAGCGTTGTTTGTGGCGGCGTGGGGGCTGTTCCGGCGCACACGCCGCAATCAGGCGCTGCCGTCCGCTGTGGTGGAGGGCGCAGTTGAGGCGGTGGCAGTGCCTCTGCCAGCAGCGGCGCCTGCTGCGGAGCCAGCACCGCAGAGCACGGCAGCGGCGCTGGCTGCCGGCGCGCCAGAATCGCCCCTTTCTTCACCACCGCCTCCCGCGACTAGCCATGACTGACGACACAGAAGATATTCCCGCGCCCATCAACGAAGAAGACATCGCTCAATATCTGCTCAACACCCCAGGTTTTTTTGAGCGTTACGCCGTGCTGCTGGGGCAGGTGCGGCTGCACAGTCCGTTGGGCGGGCGCGCGGTGAGTCTGCAAGAGCGGCAGGCGGAGATGCTGCGTGACAAGCTGCGGATGCACGAGCAGCGGCTGATGGAGTTCATCCGCTTGGGCAGCGAGAACATGTTGATTGCGGACAAGCTGCTGCGCTGGGCAGAGTTGCTGCTGCTGGCGCGCCGCCCAGTGGATGTGCCCGCAGCGTTGGTTGCTGGGCTGGAGGAGATTTTCAGTGTGCCGCAGGTGGCGATGAAAGTCTGGGACGTGGCCGATGTATACGAGAACGAGCCATTTGCACTGGGTGTGAGCGAGGATGTCAAGAGCCTGGCGGATTCGCTGCGTCAGCCATATTGCGGCGTGAATGCGGCATTTGACGCAGTGCAGTGGCTCGCTGAGCCAGAGCGCGCCGCTTCGGTGGCACTGCTGGCGCTGCGCGATGAGGGCAGTGAGCGTGCATTCGGGCTGCTGGTGTTGGCGTCGCCAGACAGCCAGCGGTATCAAGCAGGCATGGCGACAGATTTTTTGGAACGCATTGCCGCGCTGGCCAGCGCGGCGCTCTCGCGCGTGCGCGATGTGTGAGACGACGGTACGCTTTTTTCTTAATAAATTTG
>ONTY01000249.1 GCA_900320815.1 uncultured Pseudomonadota bacterium | reverse complement strand
TATGCCCGCAGCCGTGGCCGGGCCGTACAGCGAGCCGGCCACGCCATTCAAGACCTCAACCTGCTCGTACAGCTCCATCGGAATGTCCGTGGTGCTGGTGATCGGGAAGCCGTCGGCGCGGCTGTTCTCAATCACCGCGCCCTGCACTCCGCGCGTCTGCGGGCGCGGCACGTCCGCCTGCACCCACGGCAGGGTGCGTGTGGCGTCGTTGAAGCTGCGCAACTGCTGGTCTTGCAGCTGCTCGGCAGGGAGGACCGAGATGGAATAGGGCGTGTCAATGAGTTCGCGCTCGCCAAGCGGTCCGACGCTGCCCCGGCGCTTGGGCTCGCGCAGGTCATATCCGGCGGGCGCGGTGACACTGACTTCGGGCAGCGTGGCGGCCTCACTTTCATCCGGGCTGCCTTGTGCGAAGGCTGGCGCGCCGCAGCACAGCGCCGCAGCAGCGGCGGCAATAGCGGAAAAGGAATAACGGTGGGCGTGCAAGGTGTGCAAGTGCATGTGTGAAAGGTCCTGTGCAGTGGTTGAGGGGAAAAACGTATACCCAAAGCAAATTACTTTGAGTGCCGGCGTAAGTTGCTGGTATTGAATGAATACCCTTGAAATTATCTGTTTATGTATGAATACTCCATAGAAACATTGCTAGCTTCCGGCAACTTGTGCCGGTGATGTAGTAATACCCTTGCGGTCATTCGCGCCAAGGCAGGCGGCCACCGCGCTTTCCTCCACGCCATAGAGCGCCGCCAGCGCTGCTGGTGTGGCCACATCGCGCGGCGCGCCGAGCGCCAGAAGCCGCCCTTGCCCAAGGAGTGCAATGCGGCTCGCGGCGCGCAGCGCGTGTTCCGGCTGGTGTGTGGTCAGCAGCACGGCCATGCCGCCATCGCGCAGGCGCGCGATGTGCTCCAGCACGCGTATCTGGTTGCCAAAGTCCAGGCTGGCGGTTGGCTCGTCCATGATGAGCAGCACCGGCTCCTGCGCCAGCGCGCGGGCAATCAGCGCCAGCTGGCGCTCGCCGCCGCTGATGGCCGTGTAGTCCTTGTCCGCCAGATGCGCGATGCGCATGAGTTCAAGGCAGTGCAGCGCGCGTTCGCGGTCTTTCGCCCCCGGCGTGGAAAAGCGCCCGATGCGCGCCGCGCGCCCCATCAACACCACGTTCAGCACCGAGTAGGGAAACGTGCCGCTGCCCGCTTGCGGCACATAGCCCACGCGCCGCGCCAATGCAGGGCGCGTCCAGATTGAGATGTCATGCCCTTGCACCAGCACCTGCCCGCCAAGCGGCGGTAGCAGCCCCAGCAGCGTGCGCAGCAGCGTCGTCTTGCCGCAGCCGTTCGCCCCCAGCAGACACAGCACTTCGCCAGCTTCCAGCGCAAACGTTATTCCTGTGGCGACACTGCGCTGCCCGTGGCCGATGGCGAGGCCGTCAGCGCGCAACACAGCAGCGTTTTTCTCCTTCATTCACGCCTCCCGGAACGCGCCAAAAGGAACAGGAAAAATGGCGCGCCCACCAGCGAGGTGACGATGCCAAGCGGCAACTCAATGGCGGCAGCCGTGCGCGCCAGCGTGTCCGCCACGACGACAAAGCCGCTGCCCAGCAGCAGCGCCGCAGGCAGCAGGCGCGAAAAATCCGCCCCCACAAGCAGGCGCGCCACATGCGGCACCACCAGCCCCACCCAGCCGATGATGCCGGCAATGGCGACGACGGAAGCCGTCGCCAGCGTCGCCGCCACCACCAGCAGCCGCCGCAGCCGCGCCACGGGCACGCCCAGACTTGCGGCTTCTTCGTCGGGCAGGCTGAGCAGGTTGATGCGCCAGCGCAGCAGCGCCATCGGGGTGAGCGCCGCCAGCACGACGGGCGCGCTCACGCGCAAATCGGCAGCCGTCACCGCATTCAACCCGCCCATGAGCCAGAAGGTGATGGCGGGCAATTGCGTTTCCGTGTCCGCCAGCGTCTTGATGAGGGCAATCACGGCGCCAAGCAGCGCCCCCACTGCCACGCCAGCGAGCACCAGCACCAGCACCGCATCGTGCCGGCGCACCAGCGCGGCAATGGCAAGCACGGCGGCCACGGCCAGCACCCCGCCGATAAAGGCAAAAAGCTGCACCGCCTCCAGCGGCAGATTCAGCCAGATGGCCAGCACCGCGCCCGTGCCTGCGCCGGCAGCTACGCCAAGAATGTCGGGTGACACCAGCGGGTTGCGGAACATGCCCTGGTACGCCGCGCCCGCCGCCGACAGCGCTGAGCCCACCAACAGCGCCGCACACACACGCGGCAGGCGGATGCGCCACACCACCGTTTCCATCGCTGCAGGCAGGCCGGACTCCGCGCCCAGCAGCCGTGCCCAGACGATGCGCAGCAATTGCGCTGGCGTGATAGGGAACTGCCCCGAAGCAAACGCCGCCAGCACCACCGCCACGAGCAGCGCCACACCAAGCAGCCAGCCGCAGGCGGTGCGGCGCGGGCGCTGCTCAGCGCGGGTGGAGCTTGCGGTATTCATGCGCGGAAGAAACGGCGGCAGCGCCGGGGACGCGGCGCAAAAAAATCCCCGCCCGGTGGGGTGCCGGGCGGGGTCAACGGCCAAAGGCCGCATGAGCCGCTTTCGGCAAGCGGGGGCAAATTGTTCAAGGTACGGTGTTCGATCATTCACGGTCGGTCATAACGGTGCAGGCCAACACAACCTGGAATAAGAGGAAGACATGACAGCGCTATGGCGATGCGGGAAAGCAAGCGCTATGTCCTTCAAAGGATAGAGATGGATGCCAGTTTCGTCACTAGCTCTTTGGAACGAGGCGGGGAGGTGCCCTCCATGACAGGCGGCGGGCTGGGCAGTGCTGGTGGCGTTGCTGGCGGGCAACGTGGGGCGTTATGTGTTAGACAGGAATAACGCTCTATTATTTGTGAGGGTATCGCATCAATGCCGGCAAGGTTTACCGGCAATCATGTGTAAATACGCCGAGTATCAGCAAACCGGCGATAATTTCGCACGGGTATATGTGTGTTGCCGGCATATTACGTCGGCGCTCAAGTATTTATTCGTGAGGTATCTCAGATGACGCC
>ONTY01000280.1 GCA_900320815.1 uncultured Pseudomonadota bacterium | reverse complement strand
GCCTGCCACGCCAAAGTAACGCACGTGGGCGGCACATCCATTACGGTTGATGTCAACGTCACCGCCGAGCGTTACAGCAAAGAAACCAACTCGCGCGTATGTCAGCACGTCACCAGCGCCACCGTGACCTACGTGGCCGTGGACGCGCAGGGCAATAAAAAAACCATTGACCCAGAGCTGAAAAAAGCGCACGGGTTCTGACCATATACCCAGCCAATCAAATCATCTCTGCCCGCATAAATTGCGGGCAATCACTATATACCCTAGCAAAGTGCCATGAAAACTCGCATCCTCCCCGCCCTCCTCCTCTCCGCCGCCCTGCTGCCCGCTGGCGCCATTGCTGCACCGTGCGACATGACAACAGATGAAGGCAACACGACACCACTTCATTATTCCGCCCGCAAGGGAAATCTTGCTAACGTACGCTGCCTGCTCAATAATGGTGCAAAAATCAATGCAACCAGCCGACTGAACGGAGAAACCGCACTCATTGCCGCTGCCAGCGAAGGCCACACTGAAATTGTGCGCCTTCTCCTTGAAAATGGAGCAAAAATCAATGCCAAAGATCAGCTTGATTACACTGCCCTGCTCGCTGCCGCAGAAAACAAATATCCTGAAACTGCCCGCCTGCTTATTGAAAAAGGCGCCAATGTCAACGGCACGGATGCCTATGGAGAAACTTCACTCTACTATGCAGCGGGCGCCGGCTACACTGCCCTTGTCCGCTTGCTTCTTGAAAAAGGCGCTCATGTCAACGCTGTCAACAAACGTGGAAATGGTGTCACTGCGCTCAAACGAGCAACGGACGAAGGCCACACAGAAATCATCCAGATGCTGCGCGCCGCCGGTGCCAAAAAATAAACGGCCATTGCTATATACCCCAATCATCACTCTATGCTTACCCGCATAGCTTGCGGGTAGATGATTGATACCCTGCAACTATTCGGCGCTACGTGGTGTGATGCCTTTCAATGCGGGCGAGATGTCCGCGCGCCATTTCTAGACATAAACGCCCTTGAGCGCCGCTGCCGCCTCACCGCCTTGCCCAAGCAGCCGCTGCGCCAGCGCCTTGGCTTCGCGCGCCATTTCGTTGATACCGATGCCGCGCCAGCCAAAGCCCAGCAAATGCAGCTGTGGCTGTGTTTTCTCCAATTCTCCGCGCCAGCGCAAAAGCTGCAAATATGCCGCGTCCGCCTGCGGAATGGTGGCGGCGCAGCGCAGCACTTTGGCAAAGCGCGGATCGGCGGGCAATTCCATCAGGCCGCGAATATCGGCCAGCGTGCGGCGGATGATTTCATCATCATCCAGTTCCAGATATTCCGGATTGCGTCGCCCGCCGACCAGCGCCTCCAGCAATTGCCCGCCTTCTGGCGTGCGCCCTGGAAACATGTGGCTGGAAAACAGCGCGCCAAGCGCAAAGCGCCCTTCTTTTTTTGACGTGAGATAGCCAAAGCCAAACGGAATTTTGGCTTCCTCCCCAAAGCCCAGCGCCACATTTGCCAGCCGCGCTTCTGTCACACCCGTCACGGGAATATCTGGCAGTGCCGCCAGCCCCTTGCTTTCGCGCAGCAGCGCCAGCGCGGCATTGATAGGCAGCGCCAGCGCCAATTCACGGCAGCGATATTCGCCCCGCGCTGTGTGCAGCCGCCATACCTTGTTCTCACCTTCGCCCTCGCGCTGCACAGACTGCACCGGAGTATTCAGATGCAGCAGCCCGGCATCCTGCAATGGCTGGGCCAGCGCCAGCGGCCAGCGTTCCATGCCGCCACGGAAGTTTTGCATCACAGGTAAGCCGCGCTTTTTTCCTCCTTTCTTGCGCGATTCGCGCATTTTTGCAAGCATGGAGAAAATAACGGAGCCGTGCTCTTTTTCCAGTGCGCGCAGCGCGGGCATGGTGCCGTCGATACGCAATTCGTCAATATCGCCCGCATACGTGCCGGTATACACCGCGTCGGCAAAGGGCAGCATGGCCGGGCCAAAGCGCCGCCGCACCCACTCGGCCACACTCGGCTCGCCCGCAAAATAGGAGCGGAATATGTCGCGCGCCACTACGCCAATTTTATCGCCCCAGCCCATCAGCGGCGCCAGCATGATTTTGGGCGGCGTTTGCGGCACCAGCTGCAGTTGCCCGCCAATGCACAGGTAGCGTACATATTCTTTGAGCGGTGCGCGCTGCAATTCATCCGCCAGTCCGGCCATGTCGACGAGTTCGCGGCTTTCGGCACCATTATCCAGAAAGCCGTGCGGCGCCCATTCCGCCACATAACCCGCCCCCTGGAAACTGCGGATGGCGCCGCCCGGCGCGTTTGCACCTTCCAGCACGGCAAGCGATATTTCCGGGCGCGCCTGACGCAAAAAACTGGCCAACGCCAGCCCGCTGATGCCGGCGCCGACGATAATGATTTCTGCCGTGTTTGCCTTTTCTGTCATTTCCGCCATTTTTCAAATATCCAGCAAAATAACGGCTGCACGCCGCCGCAAAACGATTATGCCACGGCGCGCCGCTACAATGCGGCGCTCTGTTTTTCTGCCTGCCAAGAGGAGATGCTGATGATAGGCTTTGGATGGGTGCTGGCGGGGGTGGTCA
>ONTY01000251.1 GCA_900320815.1 uncultured Pseudomonadota bacterium | reverse complement strand
GGCGTAACGAGCAAAAGAGAGAGGAAAACATCATCAAAACATAATAAGCCCTTGCTGCAATGCACCACAGCGCGCCGCCGCTCCTCCCCCTCCTCCACGCCTGCCCATGCCAGAGTTGCCAGAGGTTGAAGTCACACGCTGCGGCATCGCCTCGCTGGCTGGCGCACGCATCCTCGCCGTGCGGCTTGGAAAACCGCTGCGCTGGCCGCTGGGCATAGAGCCGCAGGCGCTGGCAGGGCGTCGCATTCGCGGCGTTGGGCGTCGCGGCAAATACATCCTCCTTCACTTAAACGAGGGGCTGCTGCTGGTGCACCTGGGCATGGCCGGCAGCTTGCGGCTGCTGGCCGACGCACCGCCGCCCAGCAAACACGCGCACTTTGACCTACACACCAGCGCCGGCACCTTGCGCCTGCACGACGCGCGGCGCTTTGGCGCCGTCGTCTACTCCCCTGCGCTGGATACCGCCCCCGCTGCACGGCTGCTCGGCGCCCTTGGGACAGAGCCGCTGGGGGACGAGTTCACGCCTGCCGCCTTCCACCGTGCGCTGCGTGCACACCGCGCTGCCATCAAGCAAGTGCTGCTGGCCGGTCACGTCGTCGTTGGCGTGGGCAACATCTACGCCAGCGAAGCACTGTTTGCCGCCGGTATCCACCCCGCCACCTCCGCTGCACGCCTTTCCGCGCCGCGCGCTGCGCGGCTGCACGCTGCCATCCGCCAAGTCCTGGAGCGCGCTGTGCAGCTTGGCGGCAGCACGCTGCGTGACTTCACCAGCGCGCAGGGTGAAGCCGGTCACTTCCAGTTGCACACCGCCGTCTACGGACGCGCTGGCCAGCCCTGCCCGCGCTGCGGGCGCACCGTTCGCCTGCTGCGCCAAGGCCAGCGCAGCAGCTACTACTGCCCAGGCTGCCAGCATTGAACAGCCATACGCAGAAGGAACAAAATTGCTGCGAGTATATTGATTATTGCCCGCATATATTGCGGGTGATAAATAATGTATCATAGGGGTATAGAGAGATGCTGAACGTGCGCCCTCTACACATCGGCAACATGAGAAATACAACACCAGCCCATTCAACAATTGCAATGGGTATGGTGATTGATGCCCGCATATACTGCCGGCAATACATAATAACTATGCCCAGTATATGTTTTTTATCCCTTGCCCAGACCCCATAAAAAAGGCGCCCACTTGGGGCGCCTTGGCACGCTCTGTCTCTCGCACCTTAGCTTTTGCCACCATCCAGGCCGTCCAGCAGCGCCTGCAGTTCTTCGTCTTTCATGGCAAAGCTGTTCTCTTCGCCCGGAAAAGCGCGCGCTCCCACATCCTCGATATAGCTCTTGATGGCGGCTGTCGCCGCCTCGCCCAGCCGGGCGTACTGGCGCACGAACTTGGGCGTGAAGCGGTCAAACAGCCCAAGCAAGTCGTGCATCACCAGCACCTGCCCGTCGCAGGCATTGCCCGCGCCAATGCCAATCGTGGGCACGGCAAGGCGGCGCGTAATTTCAGCGGCCAGCGGCGCGGGCACCGCCTCCAGCACCACGGAAAAGCAGCCGGCAGCAGCCAGCGCCAGCGCATCGTCCAGCACGCGGCGCGCGGCCTGCGCGCTCTTGCCCTGCACCTTGAAGCCGCCAAGGTTCACGGCGGTCTGCGGCGTCAGCCCCACGTGCCCCTGCACGGGGATGCCGGCGCGCACGATGGCACGCACGATGTCTGCGTTGTCCAGCCCGCCCTCAATCTTCACGGCGTCCGCGCCGCCCTCCTGAATCAGGCGCGTGGCGTTGGCGGTGGCCTGCCGCTTGCCATTGAGCGAGCCAAACGGCATGTCGGCGACAACCAGCGCCCGCTCGGCGCCGCGCGAGACAGCGGCGCTGTGGTGCACCATGTCGTTCATCGTCACCGGCACGGTGCTGGTGTGCCCGAGCATGGTCATACCCAGGCTGTCGCCCACCAAAATCATGTCGATGCCTGCCTGGTCTTGCAGCCGCGCCCATGCCCAGTCATACGCGGTGAGCATGGAAAGGGGGCGAGCGCCTTTGCGCGCGGTGATGTCAGGGATGGTGAGTTTCTGGGCTGCCATGAGCAAGGTTCCTTTCACAAAGGTGCAAGGGATGATGGGGAAGAAAAACCCGCGCCCAAAAACGCGGCGCGGCGCGTACGGTGTACGGCTGCCGCGCCTTATACGCGCTGCACACACGCCGCCGCCGTGGCGCTGCACGCGCGCACCAAAGCGGCAAGCGCAGCGTTGAGCGGCGTGGGCACGCCGCGCGCTGCTCCAAGGCGGGCGACGGCGCCGCTGATGGCGTCAATCTCGGTAGCGCGAGCGCGCAGCACGTCTTGCAGCATGGAGCAGCGGTTGCCCGCCGTGCGCTGGCACACGCCCAGCACACGCGCAAGCTGCCCGCCCTCGCCAGCGTCCGGCAGCGCCACGTCCAGCGCGCGCGCCACGGCGCACGCCTCCTCCAGCACCTGCGCCATCAGCACTCGGCACTCTTCACGTTCTGCCAGCGCGCCGTTGGGCACGCGCAGCAGCGCGCCCAGCGGGTTAATGGCAGCGTTCACCAGCAGCTTGCTCCACAGCAGCGCCTCGGCATCCGCCGTCAGAGAGCACGCCATGCCCGCGCGGGTGAAAAGTGCCACTAGTTGCTCTGCGCACGCCTGCTGCGCCGCGCCCTGCGGCGCCAGCACCGTCTCCCCCGCGCCCGCGTGCCGCACTTCCGATGTCCCCAGCAGCGTGGCCGCCTGCGCCGTGCTGCCAACGAGCACGCGCGCCGCGCCCAGCTGCGCGGCCAGTGCCTCGCGGTTGCCCAGGCCGTTTTGCAGCGTCAGCGCCATACCATGCGCGCGCAGCAGGCGCGCCGCCAGCCGCGCTGCATCCGCCGTGGCGTGCGCCTTCACCAGCACGATGGCCGCGTCAAACGCCGCTTGCGGCAGCGCCGCTTCATCTTCACTCGAACACGCCGCCAGCGGCACCGTGCACACGCTGCCATCCATTTTGTGCACCACCACGCCGCGCCCACGCA